>CAYSPQ010000064.1:6404-7897 GCA_964432965.1 uncultured Desulfohalobiaceae bacterium | reverse complement strand
CGGCTCTGTTTACTGTTTTCAGGCCCTTGAGGCCAAGAGGCTTCATAACAAAACTGAACTCCAAGGCAGCCAGTCCTTGCAACGCCGTTTACCACTAAACCGGTTTTCCTCGCTATAGGCTGTAGGGCAAGTTTAATTTCGATGGAATCATATGTCATCATTTTGTCTCTTGTAAAGGATAAATTGGAAATTTGTTTGTTAATTAGTTTTTCTTTTGACTGAGTCGAGACAAGCCCCGGAGTAATTCCTCCTGCCTAGCTAGTTCCGGTCGGAAGCTAGCTAGATTCCCTCCTGAAACAGGACTCTTGTTTGCCTTTTGTAAAACGGGAGGCAAAGTGAGATATCCTGCTGATTTCAATTGATTCTTTTTTACAAGCATCTCATCCGGGTTTGAGGAGAGGCTATCCAGCAGTTCGCCCTATTTCAAATTCCATACCAGAACGGGAGCATGGTTTGTTTTCCCTGGATATAAGCGGATTTTCGAGCTCTTGAGTAAAGTTGGTGTGTATTTTGCAAAAGACCTCGATATCCTGAGGGAAATGGCGACAGGGGTTCTGCACAGCGGGATTGCAGCAGGAGCGCGGCTTTCCCTGTGCCTGGAGGAAGTATTTTGAAGCTAGGCCGTCTTGACGCTTTGAGAGGTGTCAGCCTGGTGACACTGCCTTGTCATCGAGTTTGTCCGGATCGAATAACTCATTAATCTCACATGAAAAGGCGGAAGGTGTTGCATGAGCGAGGAAAGTACAGCGAATAATCCGACCAACCTGGTGGAAAGGATAAGGCAATGGCCACGCTCGCGGCAGATAAGCCTGGCTCTGGTTGGAGCCATTTCCCTGGCCGCGTTTGCCGTGATCATCCTGCAGGCCCAGCAGGAGCCATACAAGGTGTTGTACGGGGATCTATCCCAGGAGGAGGCCGCCTCGGTGGTGGAGCGGCTGGAGAACGAGGGTGTCCCCTACGAGCTGAGGGAGGAGGGCAGAACCGTGGCCGTTCCGGCCCGGGAGGTTCATTCCACCCGACTCATGCTTGCCGGCTCCGGAATTCCACAGGGTCAGGGCATGGGCTTCGAGATCTTCGACGAGCAGGAATTCGGAGTAACCCAGTTTACCCAGGAGATCAACTATCAAAGGGCCTTGCAGGGAGAGCTGGCCAGAACCATCTCCAGCCTGGAGCCGGTGCAAAGCTCCCGTATACATCTGGTGCTGCCCGAGGAGCGCCTGCTCCAGGAACAGCAGCGGGAAACCAAGGCCTCGGTAATGGTGGATCTCAAGCATAACCAGAACCTGGATCAGAGACAGGTGCAGGGGATTGTGCATCTGGTTTCCGGCAGTATCGAGGGGCTGGATCAAAACCATGTTACCATAGTGGACGATCGGGGCCAGACGTTGACCGATGCGGGAAGCGAGATGGACAGCCCCATGTCTCCGGATAAGCTGGACTACAAACAAAGCGTGCAGGAACAAATGGAGGAGAAGGCCCAGTCTCTTCTGGAC
>CAYSPQ010000064.1:0-6394 GCA_964432965.1 uncultured Desulfohalobiaceae bacterium | reverse complement strand
GGGAAGCTCCGTGGTGCGAGTGACTGCCGACCTGGACTTTTCCCAGCAGCACACCACGGAAGAGATCTTTGATCCGGCCAATGTGGTGCCCAGAAGCGAGAGGGAGATTTCCGAGGAAACCGGGATGGTTGAAGAAGGGGGTGTGCCCGGGGTGGAAGCCAATCTAGGAGAAGAGGAAGAGGCGAGGATGCTGGCTCAGCCCAGCTCAAGAAGCGAGGATGTGATCAACTACGAGATCGGCAAGCGCGTGGAAGAGACCACTCATCCCATGGGAGAGCTGGAGAATGTTTCCGTTTCCGTGCTGGTGGCGGAAGACGGCGGTGCCGAGCAGCCCGGGGGCGCCGAGATGGGCGAACAGGATTTGCAGGCTGTGGAGGGCATGGTTTCCAGGGCCCTGGGCCTTAACGAGGCAAGGGGCGATCGGATCGAAGTGACCTCCATGCCCTTTCGAGAGGGGGTATTCCAGGAAGAGGTGGTGGAAATGGAGGAAGCGGCAGTGACCTTCCCCTACTTCCAGTTGTTCAAGTACGGGGCGATTATCGTGGCCTTGCTGCTCCTCTATCTGTTCCTGGTACGGCCCCTGATCCGAGTATTGCAGACGGAATCCCAGGAGCACCGCAAGCCACTGCACGAGCTGGAGGCGGAGCAGCAGGCCAAGCAGATACCCAGCAATCAGCCCATAGAACAGATGCGGCAGGAGATTTCCCAGTCCCAGGTCAGTCCGGCTCAGGTGGTCAAAGCCTGGATCAAGGAGGGGTAGGCATAAATGGATTTTCATAAGCTCTCCGGAATAGAGAAGGCGGCGGTGCTTCTGCTGTGTCTGGGAGAGCGGACTACCGCCGAGGTCTTCAAGGAGCTCAGCGATTTCGAGGTTCGGATGATCAGCCGTAGCATGGCTCAGTTCGAGCATATACCCGCTGAGGTGGCCAAGTCCGCCCTGGACCATTACCGCAAGACCCAGGAGGAGTATGCGGGGATTTTCGTGGACGGCAGCGAGTTCATGAAGAAGGCCCTTAGCTCCAGCGGAGACCCGGAGAGGGTGCAGAACCTTCTGGAGGAGGTGATCTCCGGTAGCGAATCCCGCCCCCTGGAGACCATCTCCATGATGGATCCGCGCACCATTGCGGGGCTTTTGCAGAACGAGCATCCCCAGACCATAGCCCTCATCCTTTGTACTCAGAAGTCGGACCATACGGGGAAGATACTTCCCTTTCTCCCGGAGGAGATGAAGGCGGACGTGATTTACCGCATAGCCAAGATAGACAAGGTCTCCCCGGAGGTGCTCAAGCAGATTGAAGGCGCGCTGCAAAAGGAGATCGGGGGAATGATCAGCAAGGAACAGCAGCAAGTGGGAGGAGTGGACAAGGTAGTGGAGATACTTACCCGCATGGAGCAGGGTCTGGATCAGACAGTGCTCAACGCTATAGAAGAGACGGATCCGGAGCTGGCGGAAGAGATACGCAAAAAGATGTTCACCTTCGAGGACCTGGTGGGAGTGGACGACCGCAGCATGCAGCTCATCCTGCGCGAGGTGGACAACAACACCATGACCACCGCCCTGAAGACTGCTTCGGAGAAAGTGAGGGACAAGCTCTATTCCAATGTCAGTCAACGGGCCAGGGAAATAATACAGGAAGATCTGGAGGCCATGGGGCCGGTGCGGCTTTCAGAGGTGGAGGCCGCGCAGCAGAGCATAGTCCAGATTGCCCTGCGGCTGGAGCAGGAGGGCAAAGTGGTAATACCCGGGAGAGGGCCGGATGAAGTCTTTGTCTAAAATTTATCGCCTGGGGGAAGAGGACAACGTGCAGAAGATCCAGTTCCGCGACCTGGAGGATCTGCAGGAGTCGGAAAACGGCATGTTCATTCCCTCCGGCGAGGATTCGAGCCGGGAGGGAAAATCCCGGGATTCCGCGCAGGGAAAGAAATCTTCCCGGAAGAACAAGGAGCCCGAGGGAGGAATATCCTCCCAGGAAGCGGAATCCATGCGCAGCCAGGCCTACAGCGAGGGTTGGCAGGAGGGATACGTGCAGGGCAAGCAGGCCGGCAGGGAGGAGGCGGACAAGGAGTTGCAGGAGGCAACCCAGGCGCTGGCCGAAGCCCTGGAAAAGGTGAATTCCTTGCGCAGCAGCCTTCTGCGGCAAAACAAGCAGGATATGGTCCGTCTGGTGCTGACCATCTCGGAGCAGGTGATTCAGGCTGAGGTGCGCACCCGGGAGGATATTATTCAGCAGGCGGTGGAGAAGGCCATCCAGAGCGCGGTGCAATCCGAGGAATGCCGCATCAAGGTGAATCCCCGGGACATGGAGGTGGTCCAGGAGAAAAAGCCCCTCTTTCTGGCCAGTGTGAGCGGGCTCAAGGACATAGTCTTCGAGGCGGAGGAAAGCGTTACTCCCGGAGGCTGCATTGTGGAATCCGAGCAAGGGATGGTGGATGCAACCATAGAGACCCAGCTGGAAAAGATCCGAGAGCAGCTTTTCCAGCTGATCAAGGGCGGAGAAGAGCAATGGAGCAATTGATCCAGGCGGTAAAGGATTCCTCGCCCTATCGGGTGCGGGGCAAGGTGACCAATATCATAGGTCTGGTTATCGAGGGCTACTGCCCGCAGGCTTCCGTGGGCTCCATGTGCGAGATAATCCCCCTGCAGGGCGGAGATCCGGTTGCGGCCGAGGTGGTCGGATTCAGGGATTCCAAGGCCCTGCTCATGCCATTGGGCGAGCTTCGCGGACTCGGTCCGGGAAGCTTGATCCGTGTCCTTCACAGCAGGGCGGCAATAGGTGCGGGAGATGCCCTTCTGGGCCGTGTGCTGGACGCTCTGGGGCGGCCCATCGACGAGGGCGTCCAGCCGGATCTTCCCGTGGAGATGCCTTTGTATTCCCTGCCCCCGAGTCCCATGGAAAGGGAGCAGATCACCAAGCCCCTGGATATGGGGATACGGGCTATAAACGGCGGCCTAACCAGCGGAGTGGGACAGAGGATGGCCATCATGTCCGGCTCGGGAGTGGGAAAGAGCACCCTGCTGGGAATGATGGCCAGGAACACCCAGGCGGATGTGAACGTGATCGCCCTGATCGGGGAGCGGGGCAGAGAGGTGCAGGAGTTCATCGATCAGGACCTGGGTAGCGAGGGACTCAAGCGTTCCGTGCTGGTAGTGGCCACTTCCGATCAATCCCCGCTGTTGCGCATGCGCGGGGTGTTCGCCGCCACAAGCATTGCGGAGCATTTCTGTAACCAGGGCAAGGACGTTCTTCTGCTCATGGACTCCGTAACCCGCTACGCCATGGCCATGCGCGAGATCGGGTTGGCCATTGGCGAGCCGCCCACCACCAAGGGCTTTACCCCCTCGGTTTTCGCCAGGATGCCCAAGTTTCTGGAAAGGGCGGGGAACTTCAAGGGAAAGGGCAGCATAACCGGCCTGTACACGGTCCTGGTGGAAGGGGACGACATGAACGAGCCGGTTACGGACACAGTGCGCTCCATTCTGGACGGACACATTGTGCTCTCCCGCAGGCTGGCTTCCAGGAACCACTATCCGCCCATAGATCTGCTGCAGTCCTCCAGCCGGCTGATGAACGACCTGGTGGACGAGAACCATCTGGAATACAGCAACAAGATCAGGGAAGTACTGGCTACCTATCAGGAGTCCGAGGACCTGATAAATATCGGGGCCTATACCCACGGCAGCAACAAGCGGATCGACCACGCCCTGCGCTATATAGAGCCGGTGAACTCCTTCTTGAGGCAGGACAGGGAAGAGAGCGTCTCCCTGGAACAGACGGTCCAGGATATGGAGTCCATTTTCCATTAGCAGGTTGAGGCAGGATAAGGAGGATGCCCATGAGGCCCTTTCAATTGCACACAGTCTTGAAATATCGGCAGAACCTGGAGGACAGGGCTATGCAGCGCCTGGCCCGGGTTCAGCAGGAGGCGGCTTCCCTGCGCGAAGAGAGGCAGGAGCAACAGGAGCGTCTGGAGCAGGCCCAAAACGATCTGGAGGGCTTCAAGCGGGAAGGTGCGAACATAAGCCGGATCGTTCTGTATCGAAACCATATTCATTCCATCCAGGCCAGGATGGACCGATTGGACAGCGAGCTGCACAAGGCTGAACAGCGTGTGGAGCGAAAACGGGAAGAGCTTCTCCGGGCCAGCCGAAGCAAGAGGCTCCTGGAAAAGCTGAAGGAGAGACAGGACCACCGCTATCGTCGGCACCTGGAAGACTTGGAGGAATCCGAGCTGGACGAAATAGCGGTTCTTTACTCCAAGAGGTGATTTATGGAAACCGCATCCAAGGTATTCAAGATATTGTCCACCGCCATGTTGACCTCTCTGCTTTTGTTGCCCGCGCTCAAGGCCCAGAACGCAACCGACTGGGACGATATGAGCGAGCCCGCTTCCGTGGAGGAGAGAAGGATTCTTACCACCCTGCAAGAAGAGCGGGAAAATCTGAGACAGGAAAGAAACAGATTGGCGGAAAGGGAAGAAGAACTAAAGGTTTTGCGACAGGAGGTCGAGGAGAAAATGGAACAGCTGGAGGAAAGACGCCGGGATCTGGAGGAGATCCTGGCGGAGAAGGAAGAAGAGGAAAGACAGAGGGTGGAGAAGCTGAGCAGGATCTATCAGCGCATGGATCCGGACAGGGCGGCAGCCGCTTTGAATGATCTGGATCGGGACCTGGCGGTGGAGATCGTCTCCGGAATGCGGGACGGAACCGCTGCAGACGTTCTGGACAGCATGGAGCGGGAGGACGCCGCCGCTTTGAGCGCAGACCTATCCAGGCTGGAAGCGGAGTAATTCCGCTCTCCGGTCCCTCCGCGCCGATCCGGCCGTGCCCTGCTCCTGCCCTCACTTCTCCCCCCATCCTTAAAGAGGACGGCCTATGGAATCGGCGATCCCCCTACCCGTGTCCCACGGATCGGCTCCGGATGGAAGCCGGTCTTCCGCAGCGCAAGGCGTTTTATCCCGATCAGGCGATGGCCCTCTTCAGCAGCAGGGTCCCCAGGAAGGGGAGGGCAACGGCTTCCTCCAGCTTCTGCAGCGCCTGGAGGGAGAGCAGAGCCCGAACAAGGAAAGTGAAGGCGATTCATCGCCGCGGATGCTGCTGCGCCTTCTGGCTGCCTTGCTTGATCTCTCCTCCGGAGAAGCGGGGGATCTTCCCCCGGATCTCAGTCCTTCCGAGACGGAGCAAGACGCTTCTACCAATCAAATAGAGCAGGAGCTGAGGCAGCTGCTGGCAGATCTGTCCCCCGAGCCAGGGGAGGAGGGGCAGGCCCTTCTGCAACTTCTTGCCCCGTCTACGCCCGAGGGTGAGGGGCTACAGCGGCCTTTTTCCGAGATTTCCTTCGGCACGGGCAAGGGCTTGAGCTCCGGACAAATGCAGCTTTTGCAGGACCTGCTGCAGTCCAGGGGAATCTCCGGGAAGGATAGGGCATCACAAGCGGGGGCCTCTTCCGCAAGGGAAACCCTGCAGCAGCTGCTGCAAAATCATCTGCAGCCCCAAGGGGCAAGCAGCAAGGAAGGGGGTTCCGAGGCCACTTCCGCAAGGGAGTCGCTACAGCAGCTTTTGCAGAACATGAGACAGGGGTCCTCGCAGGATATGCTCCATAACAGCCAGCAGAACAGCGTCACCGAGCAGGGCAAGCGCGGCACCCCCTCCCTTGCCCCTCAAGGGAGGGAGGCGGAGGCGAGCGCCGGTTTGCTGCAGAGGCTGTTTTCCGCTGTCGGAGATCACCGGGAGGAAGGACAGCGCAATGCACCGCTGCAGCAGGACGGCGGTCGCGGCCTTGGCCTCAAGGATCCCCTCTGGCAGCAGCTCCTGCAGAAGGGGGATTTCCAGAGCAGCCAAAACAACCCCAAGGGCAATCCCGGGAGCCAAAACAGCCAGTCCGGTAGCCACAGCCACACCTCCAACAGTGCCCAGTGGGGGTTCCTCTCCTCTGCGGCCCAGTCCGGATCCGGCGGCACCTCTAGCGGGTCCGCCTCTCTCCTGCAGGCGAGCCAGAGCGTGAACCAAGCACAGGTGAGCGACTCCCAAGTGGTGCAGCAGGTGGTGACCAAGCTGCAGTCCGAGCTGCAGCGCGGCTCAAGCCGAATCACAGTTAATATGCATCCTCCGGAGCTGGGCAAGGTCAAACTGAACCTGGTCTCCAACAACTCCGGCCTACAGGCCCAGATCCAGGTCCAGAACCCGCAGGTGCAGCAGATCATGGAAAAGAACATGCCTGCTTTGCGGGAGGCCTTGAATCAGCAGGGTCTGGACGGAGACGAAATTGACGTGAGCGTGGAGTCCGAGGGTCGCGGCGACGAATTCGGCCCCTACCAGGAAAGGGAAGACAGACAGTTTCTGTCCTCTGGGCACGGGGCAGAGAATTCCCGGCAATCCGAGAGGAAGGGGTCAAAC
>CAYSPQ010000063.1:0-7935 GCA_964432965.1 uncultured Desulfohalobiaceae bacterium | reverse complement strand
CATGATCAACGCCTTCTATGGCCTGGAGATGAGTGCCGAGGATGTTAACGAGCTGGGCAAGAATATCCTGAAGACGGAAAGGGACTTCAATACCCGGGCCGGATTCACCCAGGCGCACGATCGTCTGCCCCGCTACTTCCGCAGGGAGAAGCTGGCCCCCCATCAGAGCGTCTTCGACGTCTCGGACCAGGAGCTGGATCAGGTCTTCAACTGGTAGCGCACTCGCTGCAAGCTGGCGCAGTCTAATACGCGGATAAGGAGTCCTTTTGCCCTGTGAAAAGCGGGCAGCAGGGCAAAAGGACTTTTCTACGATGTGTTGGACAAGCTTCATGTTGGAAAAACCCAGGAGACGGCTTATTTCCGCGAATCTGACAATCCATTGCCCCGAAAGCAGCGCCTTCCTCTTCTATCCCCTTCTGCGGCGCGGCTACCTGGTTCCTGCTTCCGGGGACACTTCCCTGAAGAGCTTGTTGATGCAGGAGCTGGAGCTTTCCGGGGAGGCGGGGCTGGACAGTATCCAGACTGTCCTGCTGGACGGTGCGGCAGTGGATGATATGGGGAGGGCCTTTCCGGAGGACGGTTCCACTGTGGCTCTGTCCGCAGCCATGCCTGGATTGCTGGGTGCTTGTCTGCGCAGAGGGGGGAGCCTGGCAGCCATGCGGGAGGGGATTACCTATTTTGAACCAAGCGATCCTGTTCAGGAAAGGGGCAGCATAATCCTGCGACTCAAGCTCTATAACCTGTTGCTCCAGCAGTGGGGGCTGTTCCTGCTAGTCCGCGGCATACTGGTCGAGGCCCGGGACTTGAGGGAAGTGATGGAAAGATTCGAGCAGGAGTGGGAAAGCTCCCGGCTCAAGGCAAGCACGGACTCCGAGGAGCTGGATTTTTTCTCCCTGCGGCAATGGTTGGGCAGTTTTCCTGCCCGGGAGCGGATATCCTTCCGGCTGAATACGGCCGAAAGCAGCTAATACAGTTCAAGCCCGGCGAAGAAGGACAAGCTACTTAGGCTCTATCCATTCCCCAGTTCCTTTGTAGGCCCTGGCCAGGGCCAGCAGCTCCCTCCTTTTCTCCCGGAAGCGATCCTTCATCCCCTGCAGCCACCGCAAGTGGCGCAGGGCCTTTTCCCTGTCCCCGAACATCTCGTGCCCGGCAGTCTGGAGATCAACGGAGACTCCCTCCTGGCTGTGCTCTAAGCCGCCTTCGCTGCCGCAGAGCAGACAGCGGACCATTTGCCGGGAAAGGAAGCGGAAGCTGTCTCCTCCGCAAACAGGGCAGATTCCCGAGCTTGAGGCACTCTTCCCTTCCAGGGCGGAGGTTAATCCCTGGATGCGGTCCAGGTTTTCCTCCTCTTGCAGCAGCTCCCCGGGCAGGGCTGCGTAAAAGACCTCGCTGGCCCGAATGTCCGCCAAGAGGCATTGGAGGAAGCTCTCCACCGCCAGCTTTGTATATCCTTCCTTGCCGGGGATTCCGGCTATGGCCGCTCCCAATGCCGGCTTGCCCCAGAGGGAGTCCGCGTGGGAATAGAAGCTGAGCCCGCGGTCCAAGAGGTTCTTCAGTGCCGCGTTGGGGCCCAGGAAATAGGTGGGGGCAGAGACTACTAAAGCGTCCGCGCGGCAAAGAGCGTCCAAAAGCAGCGGCAGATCGTCCTGTTGCACGCAACCTTCCCGGAAAAGGCAGGTATAGCAGGCGGAGCAGGGCAGAATGCGGAAGCTGGGCAGTCTGGCCAACTCCAGCTTGTGCGGCAGGGTCAGCCGGGAGCTTACCTCCTTGATCAGCAGCTCGCTGTTTCCCAGCCTCCGGGGAGAGCAGACAAGGCCCAATAGGGTGATGCTTTCCGCGTCTTGGCTTGCCATGGTAAAAAGACCCTTTTTCCGCAGTTTGTCTACTACTTGTTGGTGGGCTTGCCACACGCCGCACCATGTAGCTTGTCCCTGCCCTGTTCTTCCTGATATATCCCGGGTCCTTCACCCAGGTCAACTTCTGGATTTGACCATCCGAGTTATTATTGTCAAAATCTATACTTTATTCCCTACTGGCTTTGCGGAAGAGGAAAAGGCTAGATACCGACTTTTTCCTTTCCAGGAACTACTTTGCAGAAATTATTGTCTTGGTGTAGACAAGGCATATGTCTTATCTGTCGAGCCCCTTCTTCATAGCGCCCCAAGCGGCTTCCCGGGCGGGAGGATTCTTTCTGAAAGTCCTGCACGAGATGGGGGCATTGTTCCTGTTTTTCCTACAGGGCTTTATCCTTATCTTTCGCTATCCCTTCCAGGGGGACAAGATTTTGCGCCAGGTCTACTTCATTGGCGCCAAGTCCGTGCCCCTTATAGCCCTGGTGGGCCTTTTCACCGGGATGGTCATCGCCCTGCAGAGCTATTACGCCCTGGCCCGCTTCGGCTCCGAAGGCGTCCTGGGAGGTGTGGTGGCCCTGTCCCTTACCCGGGAGCTGGGCCCGGTGCTCGGCTCCATCATGATCACCGCCAGAGCCGGATCCGCCATGGCCGCTGAGATAGGCATCATGCGCAACTCGGAGCAGATAGACGCCCTGTATACCATGGGGGTGAATCCCATCCGCTATCTGGTCAGCCCGCGAATAGTGGCTGCTCTGATAAGCTTCCCCCTTCTGGTCTGCCTGTTCAATACCATTGGGATCATGGGAAGTTATATCACCGGAGTGATTCTGCTGGATATCAATCAGGGCATCTTTATTCATCAAATGGAATATCTAGTGGTCCTGCGCGACGTGCTCATGGGACTGCTCAAGGCCCTGTTTTTTGCCCTGCTGGTTATAACCATCTGCTGCTACCAGGGCTATTTCGTGCATACCCGTCAGGATGCCTTCGGGGCCAAGGGAGTCAGCCTGGCCACCACCTCCGCTGTAGTCTTTTCCTGTGTGGGCATCCTTATCTCCGATTATGTTTTGACCTCCATAATGATCTAGGCTATGCAGACCCCACTAATCGAGTTTCGCAAGGTGCACAAGAGATTCGGGGACAAGGTGGTTCTGGACGGGGCGGATCTCAGCATCTACCCCGGAGAGGTCACCACCTTGATCGGCAAGAGCGGAGTGGGCAAGAGCGTGACCCTCAAGCTCATAATCGGGCTTGTTGCTCCGGACAGCGGGGAGATCCTCTACCGGGGAAAGCCGGTCTCCCGGATGCGGCGCGGAGAATGGGAGCAGGTGCGCCGGGAAGTGCATTTCATGTTCCAGAACAACGCCCTGTTCGACTCCTTGAGTGTATACGACAACATCGCCCTGCCCCTGCAGGAGGCCTCCCGCGCCCATCAGGATTCCGTGCGGGAACGGGTTCGGGGAAGAATGAGAGTTCTGGAGCTGGAGGGAACGGAGAACTACTACCCTTCCCAGCTCTCTGGCGGTATGCAGAAACGGGTGGCCCTAGCCCGGGCACTGGTCACAGATCCGGAAACCGTGCTCTTTGACGAACCCACTACCGGCCTGGATCCGTTGCGCAAGAACAGCGTGTTGAGCCTGATTACCCGCAATCAGCAGGAGTTCGGCTTCACTGCCGTATTGGTCAGCCACGACGTGCCGGATGTTTTCTACATCTCCAACCGCATAGCGGTTATCGAGGGAGGAAGGATCATCTACCAGGGTCCCCCGCAGGAGATGGAGCACAGGGAGCATCCCGTCTTGCAGGAGTACGTGCACAGCCAGGAGATGCTGCAGAACGAGATCTACGGATTGCAGAGCTTCCGGCGCCTGGAACGGAGTTTCCTTCGTCTGCAGCAGGACTCTTCTGGTGGGGGCTATCTCTTCCTTTTCCGCCTTCCCCAGTACTACTTTATCAAGGAGCGATACGGCAATCTCATGCTGGACATGATCCTGGGCTCCATAGCCCGTATCTTCAGCAGAGCAAGCGAGAATGAGTCCAGCCTGATAACGCGCTACCGGGATGACCGGATCATCTGCCTTTGTCCAGAGACGGGAAAGGAGGTGGATCCGGATAGCATCCTGGGCAAAATGCAGGCTGAGCTATCCAGAACCTCGTTTTGCACCTTCGGGATGAGCCTGGAACGGGCAAACTTTACCCTGACCGCGGGCTGGGACAGAATGGCTTCGGACAGGAGCATGGCCCAGCAAGTGGAGGAGATTTCCGAGCGGGAAAGGCTGCTGGCTACAATGCAGTGCGGAGGTCTGTGAAAGCAAAGCCGGTGGGAATCAGCAAGATCCCTACCTTGGGGTGCAACGCCAAAAACGGACGGTTTGCATGGGAGCCAATAAACGCGGAATAGAGATGCTGGTGGGTGTCTTCGTTCTCCTGGGCTTGGCCAGCTTGGGGTATCTCACCGTTCAACTGGGGGATTTCCGGTTTTTCGATACAGACACCTATCAGCTCCAAGCCAGGTTTAGCAGCGTGGACGGCTTGGTGGAGGGAAGCGCGGTGCGCATCTCCGGGGTCAATGTGGGAAGAGTGGAGGATATCGAGCTGGACAAGGAGCGTTTCGCGGTGATGGTTACCTTTTCCCTGCCCCGGGACATAAGGATAAGCGACGATTCTATGGCCGCCATACGCACCATGGGACTTGTGGGAGACAAGTACGTGAGCCTTTCCCCCGGAGGCTCTGGAATTCACCTGGAGCCGGGGGATACCATAATAGACACTCAACCCCCCATAGACATTCAGGAGTTGATCGGAAGGTACGTCTTCGGCGAGATGGAGTAGCACGCCTGCTCTGGACAAGGATTGAATCCGGAAACAATACACCAAAGGTGGTTGGTTATGAGTATTGCTTGGCGCTTGGTTGTCGCCTGCCTGGCAGCAGCGCTCTTGTTCCCGGCAAAGGTCTGGGCCGCATCCCCCCAGGAGGTTCTGGACTCCTATGTGGACAAGGTTTTGGCCACATTCGAGGAGTATGAGGATGCGGATCTGGATTCCCCGCAGGAGAAAGAGGCCTTCCGGGAGGATTTGAGCTCCTTGGCCGGGGAGGTGTTTGCCTATGAAATAATGACCCGGATGAGCCTGGGACACTTCTGGAACGATTTCAGCCCCCAGCAGCAGCAGGAGTTGGTGGAGCTCTTCGTAGAGCAGGTGGAGAGCTACTATTTTGGCCAACTCATTGGCTTTTTTGATGAAGTCACCGAGTACAGCCGGGATATGATAGCCTTGCAGGAGGGAGAGGTTCTTTCCGCCAACAGGGCGGAGGTGCGCTCCATAATCCGCTTCCGGGACCAGAGGGTGCCGGTGGATTATCGCTTGGTCTCCCGCTCGGACGAGCAGTGGAAGATCTACGACATTGTGGTGGAGGGTATCAGCCTGATTCAGAATTACCGGAGCCAGTTCCAGGATCTAATGCGCAGGAAGTCCCCGGAGGAGCTTTTGCAGATGCTGCGGGAAAGGGATCTGGAGGAGGAAGAGGACCTTGAGCTGGCGCCCTCGCAGTAATTCCTGGTCCTGGCTCTGTCTCTCCCTTCGGGCTTCCTCTCTCGCGGCCCTGGTCTGCCTTCTGTTCCTCTTCTCAGTCCCTGCTGCCTCGGCTCAGGAAGGAGCGGACGGGGAGGAGGATTTTATGCGGGAGCTGGAGATGGATTTCCACGACCCGGTGTACGACCCGCTGGAGCCCTACAACCGGATGATGTTCCGCTTCAACGACGCGTTTTATGCACGGGTGGCCACTCCGGTGTCCCGTGGATACGCGGAGGTGGTGGAAGAGAAGTTTCGCAGGGGCATAAGCAATTTCTTCCATAACCTGAGCTTTCCCGGCAGGCTGATCAACAATCTCCTGCAGGGCCGGCCCGTGCGTGGAGCAAAGGAGGTGGCCGGATTCGTGGTCAACACCACCTTCGGCTTCGGGGGCCTGGTGAAGGCCTCCGAGGGGATTCCTGCCCTGGACCCGGCCCCTCCGGAGAAGGATGTGGACACCACCTTGAGCACTTGGGGGGTGGGGCACGGAATATACATAGTCTGGCCCATCAGGGGTCCCAGCACCCTGCGCTCCAGTGCGGCTATGGTAGGGGACTCCTTTCTCTATCCTCCCGTCTATCTGGAGCCGGATTCCCTGCGCTGGGGGGTCAGCGCGGGGGAGACCATGAATGAGCTGCCCGGTTACATGAATATGTATCAAAACATGGAAGAATTCGGACTGGAACCCTATTCCGCGGTCCGGGACGGATATGTCCAGCACAGGGAGAGCAAGGCCCGAAGATAAGCCCGGCTGCGGAAAGACAGCCGCAACAGGGTAAAACCAAGGCGCTGCGAGCGCCTTTTTTTATTCTTATGCACTTGCAGGACAGCATTCGCATCATCGGAGCAAAGCATCACAACCTGAAGGACCTGAATCTGGAGATCCCCCGGGACAAGCTGGTGGTGGTCTGCGGTCCCAGCGGCTCCGGCAAGTCCACCCTGGCCTTCGACATAGTCTACGCCGAGGGCCAGCGCCGCTATGTGGAGTCCCTTTCCGCCTATGCCAGACAGTTCCTGCCCCAGCTGGACAAGCCCCAAGTGGAGAAGATCGAGGGCTTGTCCCCGGCCATTTCCCTGGAGCAGCACGGCGGCTCCAGGAATCCGCGCTCCACTGTGGGCACGGTAACGGAGATCCACGACTATCTGCGCGTATTTTTCGCCCGGCTGGGGGTCTCGCACTGCCCCAGCTGCGACGAGCCGGTCCGGGCCCAGTCCCCGGAGGAGATAGTGGATTCCATTCTATCACTTGCCCCGGAGAGCAGATTCTTGCTCTTGGCCCCCATCGTTCGGGAGGAACAGGGCTCCCAGCAGGAGCTGCTCAAGAAGCTGCGGGGACAGGGATTCGTCAGAGTGCGGGTGGACGGCGAGGTGCACCATTTGGAAAGCCCGCCGGAACTGGAGGAGGATGCAACCCACAGCCTGGAAGTGGTGGTGGATAGACTGGTGCTGCGCGGGGACATTCGCAAGCGTCTGGCGGATTCCCTGGAGCTGGCCCTGCGCATGGGATCTGGACGGGCCATTGTCAGCCTGGTCGGGGAAGGGGACATCTTCTACAGCACGGAAGCGGTGTGCCCGAATTGCCAGGTTTCCGTGGCCAAGCCCACCCCGCAGCTGTTTTCCTTCAACAGCCCGCAGGGAGCCTGCCCGGAGTGTTCCGGGATCGGCTCCAGGGAGTTCTTCGATCCCCAGCTGCTTGCCCCGAATCAGGGGCTCAGCCTGGAGGAGGGCGGGGTGATCCCCTGGCGGAAAAAGAAGGTGCTCTCCCGCTACCGGGAACATTTGCAAGGCTTGGGTGACAAATGGGGCTTCGGCCTCTCCACTCCGCTGAAGCGCCTTTCCGGGCAGGCCTGGAACAGCCTGTTCTACGGCGATCGGGAGCTGGACTGGCCCGGAGTAGTGGGCATTCTGGAATCCAGCCTGGAGCTGGGCAGGATCTGGCAGGACGAAATGTCCAGGTTCCGCAGGAGCATGCCCTGTTTTGCCTGCCAGGGATCGCGCCTGCGGGACGAGGCCCTGGCGGTAAAGGTGCAGGGGGCCAGCATTGGCGATGTCTGCTCCTGGTCCATCCGGGTGGCCCTGCAATGGATTCGGGGGCTGGAGTTTCAGGGGATGCAGGAGGAGATCGCCGATCCCCTCCTGCGCGAGATCACTCACAGGCTGCAGTTTCTGGATCGGGTCGGCCTGGATTATCTGAGCCTGGAGCGGAACATGTCCACTCTTTCCGGGGGGGAGGCGCAAAGGATCCGCTTGGCTGGCCAATTGGGGTCCGGGCTGGTTGGGGTCAGCTACGTCCTGGATGAACCCAGCATCGGGCTGCACCCCAGGGACAACCAGAGGCTCATCCAGTCCCTGAAAGAGCTGCAGGGAAGAGGCAATACCGTGATCGTGGTGGAGCACGACGAGCCCACCATCCGGGCGGCGGACTATATTGTGGAGCTGGGCCCCGGCTCGGGCGCCATGGGCGGGGACCTGGTATCTACGGGCGACGTGCACGGGCTGTTGGACAACTCCG
>CAYSPQ010000062.1:0-7962 GCA_964432965.1 uncultured Desulfohalobiaceae bacterium | reverse complement strand
CTTGAGCTTGATCTTGCCGTCCTGGGGAAGCCGCCTCTCGGCAATATCCAGACGCGCCAAGATTTTGATCCTGGAGACAATGCCACGCGTCCTGTTTAAAGGAAGCTTGTGAAATTCATAGCAGGTCCCGTCTTCCCGGAAACGTATCTTGCAATTTTTGGAAGCGGTGTCCGGCTCTATATGAATGTCCGAGGCCCCGCGCCTCCAGGCCTCCAGCAGGATGGAGTTGACTATCTTGACTATCTTGCTGTCGTGCTCAGACCCCTCTTCATCCAGCTCCACAGTATCATCTTCCAGATCAGTGCCAGAGGACTCCACCTCCTCGTCAAAAGCGGCCATCTTGTCCTCTCCGTGGAGCTCCTTGAAAAAACGGTCCACAATGGCATCTAGTTCGCTTTTCAGGGTAACTCTGGGCTCGATCTCGCTGGTGCCGAGAATGAAGCGTATCTCGTCCAGCTTGCCCAAATCGTCCGGATTAACCATTAAGACATTTACATTGCCCCCGTTCCTCGCCAAAGGAACCCAATTGTGCTGCTTCAAAAAGTCTGCCGTCAGCTTCCTGTTCTCCAATATCTCCAAAGGCGGCTCGACCTTTTCCTCGTACAGCATGTAGGGGACATTGTAATAAACGCTCAGACACTGCCCGAGGCTCTTCTTGCTTATCTCGTATTCCTTAAGAAGGATATCCTCGGCGAACTTGTTATTCTCTTTGGCCTTCTTCAGAACCTCGGTCAGCTGCTCCTGGCTCAATTCACCTTTTTCCAGCAACAGATCGAACTTGCTGTGCCTGCCTTTATTCCCTCTGCGCAATCCCTGAATCTTCTTTTCCAAGTCGGGAAAGTTGGGGTCTAGATCCTTGATTTGCAGCAGGGTAAGCAGGGCCAGGTTGTGCTTGCCCTGTTGAGAATAGGCTCGACTCAGGCGGTAATATAGTTGTGCCAAATCCTGGGAGGGAAAATTGTTCTCCCCCATTGTCTGCCCCAGAAAATCTATTATTTCCTGGGGCATTTGCAGATTTTCCAGACAGTCGACTATCCTGTTCAGTATATGAGGGCTTGTGGCTCCCTGACCGTAAGCCTGGATCAAATTTTCAAAGGCCCCGTTGTAATCTCCTTGCTCAAAGAGGCTGTTCCCCTTTTCGATCATTTGGTCTGCGCCGTTTGCCATGCCTCCTGCCTCTTACAAAATATTTCCGCTCGATTGCTTTCTTTTCCCTCTATCTGCCTGGATTTGCATCCACTTCAAGCTATACTACCCTGCCTCAAACGCTACCCATAACTCACTGTCATACCAAATTATTGACAAACAAACTCTACTCTTTTGAATTTATTCAACATTTCAGCGCTGTTGCGTATAACGAAGAACGAGTTTTATACTTTACACGTGGTAATGAACACAAGTCAATCTGCTGAACAGATACATCAAGTAATTTCTGTTCTTTCGCCCTGACCCCATCACTCAAATTGCTGCTCAAAACCTTTGCAATCGCTGGACAAAACAGCTCGCTTCTTGTTTCAGGCCTAAGAGGATGAAGTCAAGGAAGGATATCGCCACTTTCTTGTTTCCTCTGGGAGAACAAAAAGCCAATTGACAAAATCACACAAATGAACAATTATATCAAGGTATTGGATTGCTTCCGCCCTTGCTAAATTTTACTTCTTTTGCGCACACTCTTCTTTTCGCTGCCCAGAGTCTATTCTTTAACCTAGCCAGGAAAGACGGGTCATTTAAAAAGGAGGAGCATATGCCGATTTATCTTGTCCAGCACGGAAAAAACAACCCCAAGGATCAGGATCCGGAACAGCACCTTTCTTCCCAGGGGCGGGCGGACACTCAAAGGGTGGCTGAAGCTGCCTCCCGTGCCGGAGCTCCCGTCCATTTAATACACCACAGCCCCAAGACCAGGGCGAAAGAAACAGCAGAGTTGCTTTCCTCGTGGCTAAAACCAGCCGAGGGAATCAGGGAAAGGGAAGGAATCAAGGCTCTGGACGACGTGACCTCCCTGACCCCGGAGCTGAACCCCGGAGACAACGTCATGCTTGTGGGGCATCTACCCTTTATGGAAAGGCTGTGCACCTATCTGGTAACCGGATACCAGGAGCCGGCCATCCTGAAATTCCAAAACAGCGGAATAGTGTGCCTGGATAAAGATGAGGAATCCGGGAACTGGCAGATCCTTTGGACCCTCATGCCAAGCGTAATCTAAGATGGCAACCTGGATTTGAGCAATCCTGTCCCTCAATTCAGGGTGTCCTTTCAACTTAAACTATATCGAATCCTTCTTATTCAATGGCATCCCCCATTTATGTATAGGCAACATGTATAGCAGACACTTCTTCAAGGTAACCCTTCAAGCATGGAAGGGAAGTCTTGTCTCCAGGCTTGGGACAGAAGCCAGGAACCATGGAGCATAGCCGGGAAACTCGCCATTTTCAGGGAATCAAGGCGTGCTTTTCTTTTGCATTGCAATCGCTCCGTTCCAACAAGCAAACCACCCCTATTGAAGATAAACATAAAGAGGGGGCTTGCCCCGCCGCTATGGGCAGGATAAGCCCCCTTACTCGTTGTCGCGTTAGCTTGCCCCAGCTTAACAACGTCTCGCGGCCACCTCCTTCCCCGATTCCTTGCCGGTGGCCTTGGCAGACTCTTTTTCACCCTTGAGCAAGGGCCACACCTCGTCGATGTGCTCCACTGTCCGCAAGCGGAGGTTCTTTCGCAGATCCGCCGGAATCTCCTGGAAGTCCTTGTAGTTCTTGGCCGGCAGGACCACGGTTTTGATTCCTGCAGCTGAGGCAGCCAGGATCTTTTCCTTGATCCCGCCCACAGGAAGCACGCGGCCGCGCAAAGTAATCTCTCCGGTCACCGCGACTTCGTTGCTGAGCGGAGTGTCCGTCAAGGAGGAAAGAAGGGCCATGACCAGTGTAACTCCAGCAGAGGGCCCCTCCTTGGGAGTGGCCCCCGAGGGAACGTGGATATGGATATCGTTCTTTTCCGCAAAGTCCGAGTCCACGCCCAGAGTCTTGGCTCTGGACCGGGCATAGCTCAAAGCCGCCTGTGCACTCTCCTTCATTACCTCGCCCAGCTGACCGGTAGTCAACAGCTTCCCCTTACCGGGCATAACCGAGACCTCTACATGAAGAAGCTCCCCACCAGCAGCTGTCCAGGCCAGCCCCAGGGCCACGCCAGGCAAGAGCTCCTTCTCCCTTTCCTCTTCCTGGTAGCGCGGCACTCCCAGATACTTATGCAAGTTGCCGGGAGAGACCTGAAACACTTGCTTCTCACTCCCCTCGGCCACCTCTCTGGCCACCTTACGGCAGATGGAGGCCAGTTCCCGCTCCAGATTGCGAAGGCCGGCTTCCTGGGTATAATTGCGGACAACCTTGGAAAGGGCTTTGGGAGTGATTTTCAACTGACCCTCCTGCAGCCCGTTGTCCTTTATCTGTCTGGGCACCAAGTACTTCGTGGCAATTCGAACCTTCTCCTGCTCGGTGTATCCGGGTATCCTCAATACCTCCAATCTGTCCAGCAGAGCTGGAGGGATAGTGTCCAGGATGTTGGCTGTACAGATGAACATCACCTTGGACAGATCAAAGGGGACATTGAGGTAGTAGTCGGTAAAAGTATGGTTTTGCTCCGGATCCAGCACTTCTAGAAGTGCAGAGGAAGGATCTCCCCTGAAGTCCGATCCCACCTTGTCCAGCTCGTCCAGCATGAATACCGGATTTCGCGTGCCTGCCTCCTTGATGCTCTGGATGATCCTACCCGGCATGGATCCAATGTAGGTCCTGCGGTGACCTCTGATTTCTGCCTCATCGCGCATGCCGCCAAGGGACATACGGACGAAGCGGCGGTTAAGGCTGCGGGCAATTGAACGGCCCAGTGAGGTTTTGCCCACTCCAGGAGGCCCCATGAAGCAAAGTATGGGCCCCTTCATCTTGGGGTTCAGCTTGCGCACGCTCAGATATTCCAATATTCGTTCCTTTACCTGGTCCAGGTCATAATGATCCTCATCCAGGATCTGCTTGGCCTTGGAAATATCCAGCTGATCCCTGGTCTGCTTCTTCCAGGGCAACTCCACCATCCAATCCAGGTAGGTGCGTATCACCGTAGCCTCGGAAGAGTCAGGATGCATGCTCTCCAGCCTCTTTAGCTGCTTGCGGGCCTCCTTCTTGACCTCCTTGGGCATGCCCGCCTTTTCTATGGCCTTTCGCAGCTCCTCGAACTCCTCTTCCTCGCTTTCGTCCTCGCCCAGTTCGGACTTGATGGCCTTCAACTGCTCCCGCAGGAAGAACTCCCTCTGCGCCTTGTCCATTCCCTCCTTGGCCATATTCTGGATCTTGCTCTGAAGGGAGGCCACCTCCACTTCCTTGAACAGCTGCTGATTGACCATATTCAGGCGTTGCAAAGGATCGAAGCACTCCAGTATCCCCTGGGCCACATCGGTGGCCATGCGCAGATTGGCTGCTATCAGATCCGCCAGCTTTCCCGGATCCTCCACGCTGTTCAAGACAGACATGATCTCCGAGGGGTCCATGCCCCGCAAAGAGATGATCTTCTCCGTCTGCTCCCGGGCAGTTCGCATCTGTGCCTCTTCGTCATTTCCCAGTTCGGTGACCTTCTGCTCCTGCACGGGCTCCACCACCACCTCCGGATAGGGCTCCTCCTGCAGGACCTGATCCATTTTGGCCCGAGAAAGGCCCTGCACCAGAATCTTCAGCCTGCCGTCTGGAAGCTTGAGCATCCGCATGATCATGGCCACCGTGCCGATGGAATAAATATCCTCTATACCCGGATACTCTACATTCTCGTTCTTTTGCGAACAGATGAAGATGTAGCGATGCTGGTTCAGTGCGGCCTCAATTGCCTTTATGGATTTGTCCCTTGCCACGAAGAGTGGCAGGATCATATAGTTGAAGACAACCACATCCCTAACTGCAAGCAAGGGCATCTGGGTGGGAAATTCCGCTCCCTCCCCGGATTCACTCTCTCCGACAATGGAAGACTGAATGGTCACGTTCTGCCCTGCACCTTCACCCTCGCCAGAATTATCGGATTGATTGTCCTCTTGTTCTTCCATTCGGTGCAAATCCAGCCAAAGCCTGTCTTTGTTCATGTTACCAACTCCTTGCCATAAAATTCGCTCGAGAAATCTTTTTCCGTACCCTCTGTATGCGGCCGCCAAGCCCGCGGCTGCCGCACAGCAGATGCTTCTGCGTCTTCCCTTTTTAATACTGGAACCTAGAACTGTATGCGCTATCGAACCTGTTGAAGAATCGGTCCCCACAAAAGTAATACATGACTGGGAATCGGCAACCCCCGTGGATCAGATCCCTGTATGGAGAGGATTCAAATCTCTTGGGAACACACCGGCGAGGAATTTTCCGGATGGCAACTAGCTAGCTTCCGTCCGAAAACTAGCTAGTTGTCTCTTTTTCCCAGAAAGAAACAAAAACTTGAGATGTAATCAGCTGATTTTCTTGCTTTTCTTTTTTCCAAACAAGAAGGGAAGTTGCCCGCTCAAAAAGCCCTGCACTTAGTTCATGGCCTGTCTTCGAAGGAAATATGCCCCTCGCTGCGCAGACTAAGATAACTGTCCTCGGCTAAGACCACATGATCCAGAACCCTGATGCCCAGCTCCTTGCCCAATCTCTGAACTCTTCTGGTAAGCTCCAGGTCGTGGGGAGATGGCTCCGGGTCACCGCCGGGATGGTTGTGGACCAGGATCACCCCGGAGGCCTTGTATTCCAGGGCCATGCTCAGAACTTCCCTGGGATGGAACAGGATCTGATCCACAGTGCCTCGGCTCAGCTCCCGGAAAACTATGATTCTGTTCTTATTGTCCAGCAAGGCCGCCCACAGGCTTTCCACGGACTCATATCCCAGCCTGCCCCGAGCGGCCTCCACTATCCTGGCAGGGGAGTCCACCCGCGTCCGGGCGGGAAGCTCCTGCTCCTGAACCCGCTTCCAGAGCTCTCTGCAAACTGACCAGAATGTATCCAGGTTGGGCCCAAATCCGGGCACGTCGCGAAGCTCTCTGGACTCTGCCACTAGAACCCCTTTCAGGTTTCCGAAGCGCCTTAGCAGTTCCTTGGCCAGCGGCTTGGTGTCCTTGCGGGGCAATGCATAGCTGAGAAGCAGTTCCAGAATCTCGTAGTCCGCCATCTGAGTGCCGTGATCCATAAAGCGCTGCCGGAGCCGCTTTCGGTGTCCATGATAGTGGGGTGAGTCCTTCATGTTGATCAGCCCCTTCCGAGAGCTGTTTTTCCGGAAAAGGCGGATTCCAGATGGGAAAGCAAAATGTTCAGGGCTTGCGCTTGGCTCCATTCCCCGGATTTCAAACCCACTTCCGCCTCAAGCACATGGGTCCACAACCGGCTGAGCCGCTCCGTTCCCATGGAACTGGCCAGAGCTTGCTTCTGCCGTTTGATCGAACTGGGCAGCTTCACTTCCTCCTGGTGCAAAAGCTGCCATAGGATCCTGGCCTCGCGCAGGAGCAAATGCAGGAAAGGCAAGAACATGGAGGGGTCGGACTCCATGCGGCTCTGCACCACCCTTTTCCAAACTGCCAGACTCTCTCCCCGCTGCAAGCAGCCCAGGAACTGAAAAACGTCCATTTCCGGCTCTACGCTGAAGTGGCCTGCATCTTGCCTCGTCAAGATCTTCTTATCCCGGGCCCAAAGCTCCAGCTTCTCCAGCTCCCGCTTGACCAGCCCAGCATGCAGGGGCAGCAATTCCAGAGCCCGGTGCATGAATTCTTCGTCAACCTCGATGCCGCGCTCCCTAGCCCACTGCTGAATATAGTGGCGCAATCCCCGCTGATCCAGGCCGGGGCTCTTCCAAACCCAGCCACGCTCCAGGGCAAGACGCCAGCACTTGCGCTGGGAGAGAGCTGCGGGAACTGGGGGGTCTTTACGGCTCCATTCGCTCTCTATGGTAAAGAAAGGCCACACTTGGCGGCGATGCCGCTGCAAAAGATTGCTGATCTCCTTCCAAGTTGGGGCGGAAAGATTCTCAGCTCGACGCAGAACCAAAGCAGTGGTCTCCCCGAACAGGGCTCGGTAATGGAAAAACTGCCAGTAGCTCTGCGGAAGCTCCTCGTCACCCCAGAAAGTCCTTTTCCTCCAGGAGGACTCGTGACTGCTAAGCTCATGCTGAACGCGCTCCCGCACGAGCTCCGAATCTGGACAAACGCAAAAGCTGAATCCTGGCCTGGACATGGCGTGGGCTCTGTATTTAACCGGAAGAGCCGACCGGCGGCGCATCTGGTCCTTTTTCCCCGGCTCTTCCTGTGTTCGGCGGATTCACTCCGGACAGCACATCCGCCCCGGTATGTTGGGGGACAAACTAAGGATTAGAACTGCCTGGATAGCTGATCAGCAAGTTTTTCCGCGGCTCGACGCACTGCCCTCTGCTCCGCATGCTGTCTATCCTCGGAATAGGTTACGCTAACGCCTATATCCTGCGACTCCCAGACAAGGGACTGATCAGGTAGATCGAATATCCGGCCCCGAAAACGCATGGTTATCTCCGAGCGCACTGTCACCTCTTCTGCTGTCTCCAGCTTGCCGGCGCTGCTGAAGGAGAAGATCTCCACCCGCAGCTGGCCATCCGCCCTTTGCGCGGATTTCCAGGACACGTCCCCCCTGCGGGTGAATTCGTCCCTGATGTGGGACCTGAACGTGGATTCCAGCCAAGCTTCCGTAGTAGGATCCGTGACATCCCCCAGGTGCAACGTGTTCATCTCCTGGGGCAGAACTATGGGAGCGGTTGCGCTGAAATTGTACCCGCAGGCGGAAAGCACAAGGGCAAGAGAAAGGGCCGCAGCAAGGCATAATCGCTTACAGCACCACATTGACCAGCTTTCCCGGCACGACCACGACTTTGCTTATGCTCTTGCCCTGCACGTAGCGCTGCACGTTCTCCTGAGCCAGGGCCGCCTCCCTGATCTCCTCCTCGGAAGCA
>CAYSPQ010000061.1:0-7970 GCA_964432965.1 uncultured Desulfohalobiaceae bacterium | reverse complement strand
CTGTAGGCTCTTTACCGAAAGATTCTCTAAAAGCCTCTTCAAAGCATTCATTGACAATTTCGATCAACTCTTCATTCTCACAGAATACCTCACAAGCCTTCTCAAGATTTGACAAGTAAGAAAGAAACAGATTATCTCTTTTAAGTTCATACCCTTAAGATATAAGAGCACCAGCGTTATCTAATGAAAAACCAACATCATTATCTTTTAGAGATTCTTTCAATTCTTCACGATTATCTCTGATGTTTTCAAGAAAAATATCATTAAAGCCTTTTTCAGCCTCAAATGTTTTTTTATGAGCCTTCCTTTGAGAGGCTCAGTAGAAGACCTTAATTAGAAGGGAAATAAAGGAAAATTGAACGGATTTAGTAGGAGAAAAGGCATTATTAGAAGGATTTTTAGATATCTAGTGAAGCTATATACTCTCTTAGGGAGGTCTCTTAGAGAGGTTTTCTACTGAGCCGCTTGATTAGCCGTGTAGAAAATCTCTATGTTAGGGGAAGAAAAATGGAATTTGTCTAATTTTTGAGTGGTTTTAACCGAGTTAAAATTGTAGTTAGAACAATATTTAGCTCTAACTCTGAAGTAAAACCTTTTTTCCGAAGGTTTTCTACTAAGCTAATTAAGCGAGGGTGTCAATTCTTTAGTGATATAGCCGATTTGTCCACGAGGTTTGTTGTCCTTCAGGATAATATATAGTTCGATTCAAAATATCTAAAACGTGAAAATCACTAGATTTTTGACAGACTCAATTAAGCACAAAAATTATATATAATATTTTAGATGTTTTTTTCCTATGAGTTCAAAAAAATCTAAAAAAATATCCAAGACCGATGAAGAAGCAAAAGAATTAATAATTGAGACTTTAGAAGAGGAGGAAACAGGAGGTTTTGACGTAGATTCGATTTATCATATGCCAAACGGAGATTGGATTGTTATTGAGTTTTTAAAGTGTGACACAGTAAAGCCTTCTAATAGTCATCCTAATCGATATTGGTTTAAAAACAAACAAAAGTTTATTTCATTGTGGGAATTGACTCAAGAATTAAATGGAAAACTGTTTCTTATAAATTATGAAGATTCAAGAGAAGAATTCAAAAAAATTTACGTTAAAGAAATAGATCTAGATGAAGGAATTACTGATGAAGAAATAGATGAAATGGATTTTGAAGAATTTAAAGAATGGTTTAAGGAATTAAATTCTAAAACCTTACAATAAAGTGAATAATTTAGATTAAGAGCTTGTCTGAGTATAAGAAAAACAGTATAAAGCACGCCACTGAATATATAATTTCAGTCAATACTACGTCTTTGAGGGATAAATTTCTATTCATGGAGTTATTGAACAATACTTCTGCAGATTCTTAAGAAATCTAAAAAACATTACCCCTATAATAGGGATGATATTATTCAGTAGTAACAAGGCCTTCTTTTTTGAGTATTTTTTTGATATTATCTTGCTCTTTGTAGAAAAAGTTAAATTCATTCATTTTCATTTCATTTTGCTCGCTTAGATTTAGATTCTCAGGTTCGGTAGTAGAAATTACGTATGACGCCATTTTAACATTTTCGTCAAGTCTTTTTTCGATTTCTTTTACCCTCTCATGAAGTTTAATTTTGTCTACATTCTTAAGTTCATCTGGTTCGTAAATCATTCCATGGGGGTCTAAAAATATCAAATTCTGTTTGTCTTTTTCCTTAACCCAAAGAATAAAGTCCGGATAGCCTGATTCAGCAAATCCTATGCCTCTGTTTTTTGGGTTCCTTAACAGATATACTGTATTCCTATCAAGAAGCCCTTCATTACAAATCTTTTCCAATTTATTTACAAGTTTTTCTTCACCTTCATTCAAGGCCTGAGTTGGAAGGGTAAGTATATCTCCGTGCTCCTTAGCAAGCTCTCTTTTGATAAATAGGGGTTGATAAAGACTTCGATCAAAGTCTATTATATATTTATTGTCTTCCATTTCCGGATTGTTTATAAGATTTTCAATCTTTTTAAGTAAATCTTTATCGTCATTAGGCACCTTGAATTTTAGCTCAAAGTTAAGCTCAGGATCAGTCTCTTTAAGAGTCTGAAACTCTCTTCTTCTGTCTTCCCAATCACCCTTTCTTGACTTGTAGAAATTATCTAAGTAATTTCTGAGAATGATTTTTACAATATCTTCAACGTTATGTTTCTCCTCTTTCAAAGTGTTACCCTGTAATCGATTTTTAGGACATTTCAAGATGAAGTGGTTTTCCTCAACAACCTTCCTAAGCTTCGCTTTTGAGATTACAGTGTTCGAATAGTTCTTTTTCTCCTTGTAATCTACTAAATCTATGAAAACTGAATTCCAATCAACTAAGTCTAGTTTGAGATCATTTCCCTTTTCTATTATATTTTTGTCTATACCTGGGCCAGATCTTTCCTCACTTCTTAGAACCTGGATCCGGGAATAAAGATCAACAACTGGTTGATAGCTTTTATCTATATGTAACTTATCGGTAGTTTCTCTATTATAGTTAATATCTTCCTTAACCCGAGGAACCTTGAGGCCATCATCAACAATATCAGATTGTACTTCCGTATCTAATGTTTTTTCTACATAATTTACAGTGATGCCCTCGTCTTCTAGCTTGTCCTCAAATTCTTCGATGTAATCAGCCTCTACCCCGAATACATTCAAGCGCTCTAGGATTTCTATTCCATCAGGTACTTTGTCTGGAGTAACTTCAGCATATGAAGTGCGTTTTAAAGAGTTATTATAACCTTTCAATCTGATACCTCTACCAAATATCTGGATAATCTCAGAACCCTCACTCTTACCCACTCGCATAAGACCCATATTGGAAACTCTAAAACTGTCCCATCCCTCGGCAAATTTTTTAGCTCCAATAAGAATATTTACATGAGAATCCTCAGAGTTGAGATTATCAAATAAAGATTTTTTGAATTCTTGTTCCTCAATATTTATTTCCGAATTTTCTTCAATTCTATCTAAAAACTTCTTAGTCTCTCCTATACTTACCAGTCCAAAATAATTTTCTCTTCGTCCAACTCTAAGTCCTATCTCACCTTCTGCATTTTTCAATCTAACAACTGTAAGGGAAGAATCAGTATTCGTATTGAAAACAATATCTAATATTTCAGAATACATTTCTTCCGACGATTGATTAGAATATTTTTTTAAATATTTGAAGCGATCTTCAAATAATCTTTTGCCCTCAGAATCCAGGAACTCCGATCCAGAAAGAATTTCTTCTATCTCAGTTACCACTTGTTCTTTTTTCTCTAAAACTCTATTCAAGAATTTTACTACCCTTTCAACATCTGAAGCTTTTTGCTTCTTGGATACATCCCGACCTGTTGCATTTACAGTTTGGCCAACAAAAATCCATAGCGGATTTTCAATATTAAATTCATTAAGAATTTCTCTATTCTCACTAAAATATTTCTTTTGTTCATAAAAAGAGAGAAGATTAGCAACCAAGTACTTATCTCTTCTGCTGTCATTGCTATTTTCGAGATTAAGGATGTCATAGTCTTTTCCAAAACCGTCTTTGTGGAAATTATTGAATGAATACTGGAAGATTATAGACTGAACATACCTGTTCTGAAGCATTTCGTTATCTATAGAGTTTAAGGCCTGGCCGAATGTAGCACTGTATTCAAAAGAAAAACCTTTGTTGCCTATCACCTTTTCTCTGTATTTTATCCAAGTGTCTCCCTGTGCTCCTTTATGACCCTCATCTACAAAAACCAAGTTATTTCCCTCAAAAATATCTATAGAGTAAGTCTTATCCCCAGTTTCTTTGCTTAGTTTGTGTATATCTAGGACACTGATATCAGTATTTGCGTCCTGACTATTCTCAGGTCTGAATCTATCCGCATTAATACCACTATCCTCAAACTCATCAATGTGTTGCTGAGTAAGGGACTCATTTGGAGTGATCAACAATACGTTTTCCATCTCTCCATTTCCATATCTCTGATACTGCCAAATATTAGCATGCATAATAAGGGTTTTTCCAGATCCTGTTGCCATCCAATATGCTATCTTAGTCAAATTATCTTTTGTAGCAGAATAAAGATCATCTTCATATATTTCGTTTCTTTTTTCCTCAACAAAATTCCTGAATTCTTCCCAGAGCTTATTTTGATGGTTAAAGTAGAGATCTAGATAAAGCTCTGTAAAAATTAATGAAAGCCACTGAAAATACTTTAGTCTGATATCTGTAGCTCTGTTTCTATTAAGTTTCTGTTCATATTCCTGAATATTTTTATCATAATCTGAAAGATTCTTAAGGACATAATCATCAATGTCTAGGTCCGATGTTTTCAACTTTTCTGCAAATTCACTTCTATTATCAGCTCTAAAACCTTCTTCAGAATCACTTAGAACCTCTCTAAAATCATCAAATTTAGTTACTCCAAATTGTTTGTAAATATACTCTTTCAGAACCAACTTTTCCTCAAAACCATCCATCATTTCCACATCTCTGCTTCAAACTTTTTTTCAATAGATTTTGCACCTTCAAGAGCGCTATCATGATTAATATATATCTTATCAGGGTTTTCTAAAATTTTAGATTCAATGAAATCTCTCTCTTTTTCATAGAATTCTTTCTCTTCATCATCACCAATAGGTCTCCAAATAATAATAATATTTTCTTCATCTTTTGAGCCTTTTACTATTCTGTATTCTCTATCTAATTTCTCATACCTTCTAATTTTCTCAACTTTAAGACCTAAAAGGTGATTGAAAGTTTCAATAAGATTAATAGTTTTTTTCTTTGACTCATCGCCTTCCCTAATTAACATTTCATAGTTAAAAGGGTCTTTTAAACCATCAAGGTCAAGAAGTGATGGTCCATCTACTCCAAAGTTTAAGTAATATTCTAAAGTATCAGACGTAAATTCCTCCATAATTGTTTGTTCATCGCTAGATATTATATTGTTAAGACAGTCTTCATATTGTTCTAATGAATAGTATTTGAAAAGATGACTAGTATCTCTTCGATCTTGAGGTGTTCCATCATCCCAATTACCGCTATAGACTGATTTAATAATTCTAGATTTGAGAATCTTCTCGAAGTAAGTACCCATGTCGATAACTATATATTTTCGATTGGTTTCTTCTTCCTTATTCAATTCAATTATTGCCTCAGCTGTCGTTCCCGATCCTGCGAAGAAGTCTACGAAATAATCTTCTGAATTTGTACTTAATTTTGCAAATCTTTTCACCAGTTTAACGGGCTTTGGATTATTGAACAGATCTCTCTCTCCAAACATATTTCTTAGATATCTTGTTGCTTTTGTTGTAGTACCTACATCATCCCATAGGGTAGTTGGGGTGGTACCTCTTTCTTTAGCTTCACTTAAGAAACGTTTTCTTTTAGGCCGACCCTGACCCGATTTTCCAAAAACTATTCTATCGTTTTCTTTCAATTTCTGAAAAGTTTCATAGTCATTTTTCCAACTGTTACCTTCTTTAGGCGTAAAAGTTTCGCCAGTTTCAGGATTCGTTATTTCATAACGTTGGTTTGGTCTCTCACCTCCGACTTCAAATGGATCTGCTTTCCAAGGCCCTCTTGGATCTCCATCAGGATTGTCAAATCCTTCTGTTATTGCAGGCAGTCTAAATTCGTCTTTATTATTTTTGAATTCTTGTTTATCTTTCGCGAAAAAGAGATTATGTGTATGAGCATCTGAAATTGGTGCAGGATTAGTTACTGATTTAGTAGAATTCCAAATGATATCAGCTACAAAGTTTTCACTGCTAAATATTTCATCCATAGTTTTTTTCAAGTTTGAGAACTCATCGTCTCCAATAGACACGAATAGTTTTCCGTCTATATTTAATAGATCTCTTGATAAACTCATCCTGTCAAACATCATTGAAATCCAACTTGAACTCTGGAAATTATCTTTGTAGACAAATGTATCGCTTCCTGTATTGTAAGGAGGATCTATGTACGAAGCAGAGATTTTATTTTTGAATTTTTTAGACAAAAATTCTAAAGCTTGAAAATTCTCAGATTTAATAGCTATTCCTTCAATTGATTTGTCTAGAGGTTCTAAGTTTTTTAAAATTTTATATTTTAACTTCTCACTAAGAAATTTTGTATCGATCATCATTGACTGATTCTGTTTGAGAAAATTTTCGTCTAGCTCTTTGCTTCCAATAAATCGCTCAAGACCTTGGTTTTTTTGTTCGTTAAGTGCGTAAAGTTCTTTCCATTTCTCTATTTGTTCTTCATTTTCTAGTATTTCTGAGTAGATTTCTTCTGGTACTTTGTCTAATGTCATGCAGTATTCACTGTCCACAACAAACTTCTTTTTCTCGAATAATTTTTTCTGAAAATCTTCTATAGATGCTAGTAGACTAATTATTTCTTGAGCAATATTCTCTATTGCGTTTATTCTTGCTCTGACGGATGTTGGTATTTCCCCTTTTTTGTTTGTTAGTTCTTTCCAAGAAAAAACATCGTTTTTAAGATAGTTTTCTAGCTCTAACTCTAGGAACTCACCGAGGTTTTTGTGGATGAAGTAGTCATTGTTGTTCTTAGTTCTGTAATTTTTTAAATGTTTTTCTAGTACTGTACTATCGCTGTACTGGCTATTTGTTTCTTTATTCAATATATCTTCAAGTGAATCTGAAACCTCGAATAAGATTTTTTCTTTAATCTGCTCTTGTATTTCTCTTGATTTGGTTCGAGATCTTTCAGACAGATCGTATTCCTCTATATCCTGATCAGTTAAAGGCCTATATTCGAAGTGTACTGTAAGAAATCTACTTTCTTGCTCTATGGGGTCATTTTCTCTTAATAGGAAGTATTTGTCAACACCCTTTTTGTTGTTCTTCTCTAATTGGGCATTATGCAACTTGAATTTTATGGAATATGAATTTTTGTCAAACTGGTAGTCCTTAAACTTTTCACCAGTCTTAACGAAGTATTGGTCTTTGTTAGCCCAATGCAATTTGACTTCTTCCCCATTATATGGTATAGCATATTTATTGCTGTTAGAGGCCCTTCTTTGTGGAATGAAATCTCCATCTTCATAGTACCGTTTAAAAAATCTATACAAATCTTGATAGATTGAAGCTTCAATTTCTTCACTAATCTCTGTTTTTTCAACTTTTTCTTTAGCTTTTTTGTAATTCTGAATTCTTTCTTTCATTATTCCTTCTTCTGGTTGTTCAGGGATTTTATCCTCAACAATTTCTCCCTCCTCGTTAGTCCAATTAGGGAAGTCTCTCCTAATTTCATTCTTTGCCTTCTCTAATTTTTCTTTTGACTCTTCTATTTTTGTTTCTAAAAATTTGTCAAGCTCACCTTCAACTTTTTTCTGAAGTTCTTCTTCTAAAAATTCATCTATATGATCTCTTTTTTCATTAATAATTTTATAAATGCCAAAGTCCAAGTCTGCGCTTTCAAACTTGAATAGCTTTTCAAGAAGTTCTTTGAATTTCAAGTAGTTCTCATCTTTTTCTGCTCTTTGTATACCTTCTTTATCAAGCAGTCTATATATTTTATTCAGTTTTCCTTCTCCAACACCGTTTATATATTCTAGATTTTCTTTAGTGAGGTCTGTTAAGTCTTCTAGTGATTCATAACCTGCGTCTTTAAAATTTTGTATTATAGAATTATTAATTCTAGGTATTTCTTTAAGCCTATCTAAGGAAGTCATGTTTCTGTTATTCAGATATTCTTATTAAGGTTTTTCCAAGAGGGTCAAGAGAAAGCTCGCTCTAAAGAATTAAAATAAATTTATTAGGTAAGAGGCTTTCCCTAATAATCTCAAATAAAATAATCTCAATCTCACAACTCCTTAGTACTCTCAGCGTCGATAAATTTTCCCAAAGAAGTATATCTGAAGCTCAATATTCGATTTTCTTCATAAGGGATTTCATCATCCAACTCTATTATAGAATCGCTTTCCAACATTATCAATTTATCTCCTTCCTCATATGGCTCATATTCCC
>CAYSPQ010000060.1:0-7984 GCA_964432965.1 uncultured Desulfohalobiaceae bacterium | reverse complement strand
CCAAAACGCCGGCGAATTCGTGCTCCTTGCACAAGAACACCCTTTCCCAAGGCACAAACACGTCATTCAGTATCACTATAGACTCATGCCCTCCGAAAAAAGGATTTCCCGTATCCATGGAATCTTCCTCCAGCTTCCGGGTGTCGCAGGACTGCCTGCCCAGGATGTAGGTAATCCCGGGGGCGTCGCTGGGCAGGGAAAAGGATACGGCGAAATCCTTGTCCGCCTCGCGCATGGCCATGGTGGGCATGACAATGATTTCGTGGGAATTTATCGCTCCTGTCTGGTGGGCTTTGGCACCGCGGACAACAATGCCTTCCTCCCCTTCCTCGACCACGTGGACGTACACATCCGGGTCCGGCTGTTGGTGGGGCGGCAGGGAACGATCACCCTTGATATCTGTCATGGCTCCGTCACAGGTCAGATCATTGTCCTGCACGTAGGCAAGATAATCCAGGAATCGCTTTTCATAAGAGGTCCCGTGCTTTCGGTCTATATCGTGAGTAACAATGGACAAGGCGTTCAGGGCATCCATGCCCACACAGCGCTGAAAGCAGCAGCCGGTGTGGGCACCCAGAAGCCGGCCCATTTTGGTCTTTTTCACCAGATCGTCCACGTTTTGATGAATGTGGGTGAAGCGGTTTATCTTATTCCCGCTCAAGTGGGAGGTGGCAGTCATTAACTCCTCGTGTTCTGGATCATGGGCCAGATCATAGGTTTTGGCCACCGCATTCATGGAGGGTCGAATCAGGGGATGATCCACCGGATTGTGAATACGCTCCCCGAACATATAGACCTTGAGATTGAGATTGCGCAGGCTTTCTTCATATTGCTTTCCATCCATCATCAACACACCACTTCTGGTAGCTTGTTCCCTAGTTACTTTTCGGAATCAGCTGATCCACAGGCTTCGATCCTGCAAATTGTGGCATAGCTTCTGGCTCGCTGAGCCCAAGGTTAGCTGATTCATGAGGCCTTGCTTTCCTGTGCCGGAGTATCCCACGGCCACCACTGCATAGTCACCCTGCTGCGCCTCGTTCATGATTGCTTTCACCACATTGCTTCCGGAAGCGACTTTTTCCTTAATGCGGGAAGTATCAACATTATTTCCCTGCAATGCGCCCCGGGCTCGGGACATGATCTCCTCTGTCCGGTCACTCTCACTTTTTTGTACATGAAACAGAGTAACAGAATGGCTTTCCCCCTCCAGCATAAAACCCACATGATCGGCCATTCTCAGGCTGGATTCCGAGCCGTCCAGACACAGCAGCACGTCCTCACCACCACTCTCCGGATTCCTGCACACCCAAATCGGTGCGCTGCGCCTTTTTTCCAGAACCTGCATGCTAACACTGCTTCCCAGGATCTCCTCCAACCTGCTGGTTCCTCTTCTACCCAGAACTATAGCGTCGTATCTGCCCTCTTCCGCTTCCCTTAGTATATCCGTGGCCGTGCTCACCGCCTTTTTCCTGTACTTGCATTCCGTATTCTCCATCTTGAAACCGCTTTGAGCCAGCTGATAGCTAGCATTTTGCAACGCACTGTGCTCTTGCAGTTCACACTCGTTTTCCGTGGGCTCCCTGTCCGCAAACCCGGGATCCTTGCCCATGGAGGGGGCAACATAGAGAAGGGTGAGCTTGATATTTTCCTTGTGACTCAAAAAAGAATTCAGGAAACGCACTGCATACATGGAGCTGACTTCATCGCTTATGGTAACCAGTAAATGTTTTTGCATCTTGTTTCTCCAACTCTTGGTTTGTCCTTATCACACCCTCAAGGGCAGGCAGGTATCAATATCCCCCTCTCAAGGGGAAGGCCAGCAAACCATATCAAAAGAATACAATCATACTGAACTGCTGCCCTTTAATTGTCAAACGGCTCTCGCTCGAAGCTCAGAGCCAAAAGCCCCCTGCCTGTGGCTCAGACAACCCTTGGGTTAATCCTGTCTTATACGGATCATAGTCAGCTTCCAGCCGAAGCTGGCTATGATCTCCTTTTCCCCAAAACACACAAAAAATGGTGATATAATTCAGCGAGGTCCTCTCTTCTTATTTGAAAAGAAGAAGCGCACTAGTGACTTGCCATGCTTAGGCTTTCCTCAAAAAAAGACCTGCGGTGTTTGCAGGAACATAATAAAACCGAGGATTCACACTGGATAAATCACTAGTTCGCATTCTAAAAGTGAACTGTTCCGTACGCGAGCTAGCTGGGTAGGCCCACTGGTTTGACTAAATCACCCCAGGGATGACTGCTTGGCTGGAAGGTCAAGCCTTCTTTGATTACGGCCACACACGGATGATAACTTTCGACTTACGGACTACCTTCCCTGATTGCTTGAGCCTCAACAAGCCCCTTGCATATCCATTCCTGTTCCCTGAAGCGCAAATAAGGATGCATGGGCAAACTAAAAATCCGCTGGGCCGAATCTTCGCTAACCGGCATGTCTCCGTGCCGATAACCCAGGTAAGAGAAGGCCTTTTGCAAATGCAGCGGCTGGGGATAGTAAATCGCGGTGGGAACACCCCGCTCCCGGAGCCGATCCCGCAGGGCGTCCCTTTGCTCTCTGTTTTGCGCCAGCAGTGAGTACTGGGACCAGGAACTGAGGATCTCATCCGGCTCGCAAGGGGGAGCAAGGCTCAAGGGAGTCCTGTCCTGAGGCTCGGCAGAAACGAGAAGTCGATGGTAGCAATTGGCTACCTCCCTGCGCAGCTCAATCTCGGAGGGGAATATATCCATTTTGGCCAAGAGCACTGCTGCCTGCATGGAATCCAGCCGACCGTTTATACCCAGCCGGACATTGTCGTTCTTGTGGTCATTCTCCCCATGCACTCGGATGGATTTAAGCTCCCGGGCCAAGCCCTTGTCCTGGGTAAATATCGCTCCTCCTTCTCCGTAGGCCCCCAGCGTCTTGGCCGGAAAAAAGGAAGTACAGCCCATATGAGCAAGATTGCCAGCCTTGATCTTTTTGTATTCAGCCCCCAGTGACTGGGCTGCGTCCTCAATAACCCATAGACCGTAATCCCCTCCGATACGATTGATCCGATCGTAGTCTGCTGGCAGGCCGAAAAGGTCCACCGGAAGAATGCATTTCGGAGAGAGCTGCTGTTTTCCCGGCAGGGAATAGATGGATGGGTCCCACCCTTGCACTGCCTGGATTGCTTTCTCCAGTTGCTCCGGATCCATATTAAAGGTATGAGGATCGATATCGACAAATACAGGGGTCGCTCCGAGCAGGGCTATAACCTCGGCTGTGGCCACAAAAGTAAAGGGTGAAGTAAAAACAGCGTCACCCGGTCCCACCGCACAGGCCATCAGAGACATTAACAGGGCGTCCGTGCCCGAGGAACAACTTATGCAATACCCGGCTTGTACATATTCCGCCAGACGCTCCTCCAGCCTGTCCACTTCCGGCCCCAGAACGTACTTGCCGTGATGAAACACGCTGTGGATGTTGTGCTCCAATGCAGGACGTATTTTGTTCTGCTGGGTAACAAGATCCACGAATCTGGACTTGGGTTCGGAAAAGCCCTGCTCCAGATAAGCACGCGGGCTTATCGCTTTCTCCGGATAATTTTTCAGAAGATGCTCCTCCCTGGTAAGCAGCCTTGCCGACCCCTCCGGAAAACGATCCAGTGCTTGCAGAAGCTGCTCCAGTTCCGGGTCAAGGGCGTGAAAGACATCACCCTCCCCGGAAAGAGCAGCTAGCCATTGCTTGTCCGAACAGAAGTGACGCAGCAATTCCCTGCTTCTATGGCTGATCTGTCCGTGGCTGGGGCTTTGGCCGCTCCGGGCATATGTCCTGCTGAGCTCGTGGAACAGCTCGTACTTCAAGGCAGGCACGGAACCAGTATAAATCCATACCCCGCAGTTATTCCCTTCGCAAAGAGTAACAGCCTCTCTGGCCATCTGTTCGTATTCCTCGCGCGGGGCGCATATATCCACGATGATATCCACGTCCAGCAGTAGATCCATCTCTTACCCGTCCTCTCTACATTCTTCTCGGAAGGCAAAGGAACCCAATCTCCGCCTTAGCCTGGGGCTTAGCTCGGCAAGCTCCTCGTGGGAGGGGAGAGGCTCGTTTCGCAGCCGATCGAGCCTTTCTCTCAACTGCCTGGAGCGCTCGTGCAGACCCCTTGGCAACCACGTATGGCTCTCCCCATTTTCCTCTTCCGTGTTTTTCTTAAGCTTCTTGTCCCTGGACTTCTTCCTGGAGAGAACCTTTTCGGTCTTTTTGCTCTCCCCATCCCCTCTCTCAAAATCTCCGTCATCCAGACAGCTCTGGGCCGCATGCAGCACCCGCAAAACCCTCAATCCATCCCTGCCGTCGGTCATGGGGGTACATCCATTGCTTATACAACTGAGAAAATGCTTGCATTCCAGTTTCAAGGGTTCGTCCCAGGGGATATCCACCCTTTCCGGTTCCTCCTTGTCCAGAAAGGGCACGCTATTCTCCCATCTAATGCGATGTGGGTAGAGTAAGAGCTTGTCCTGCCAAGCCTTAGTATCATCGAAGACAGCCATCTTCTTCTCCCCCACCACCACAAGCCTTTGCTCCTTGAAAGGATGAAGCCAGGAAAAGATGTGCGCCTGAAGACCGGAAGGAAATTCCATGTGAGTGGTGGTAACATCCAGAATATCCCTGTGCAGATAACATCCCCCTGTAGCCTGGACTCTTTTGGGCTCTTCCCCGGCCAGGGAAAGGATCATGGACACATCGTGCGGGGCAAAGGACCAAAGTATATTCTTTTCGTGACTGATCTTGTTCAGGATAAGGCGACTGGAGGAGATATAGCTGAGCCTGCCCAGCTCGCCCTTGGCAACCAGCTCCCTCAAGCGCACGAATACGGGATGATATTGCAGCAAATGACCTACCATTAGAACTTTGTCCCGTCGCTCGGCCAAACGAATCAGGTCCCTGCCCTCTTCCTCATCCAGGACCAGGGGCTTTTCCACATACACGTGCTTTCCCGCGAGCAAAGCATCTCTGGCCAAGGCGTAATGCGTCTCCACCGGAGTGGCAATAGCTACACCCTGGATCTCCTCGCTCTGCAACAGATCAAAATAGGCTGCACAAGTTTTAATACCGGGGTATTGCTCCCGGAAAGCTCCCAGAAGCTCCTCGTTCCTGTCGCAAACCGCGGCAAGAGCTCCCAGCTCATAATAGTTGCGTACCAGATTCCTTCCCCAGTAGCCGGAGCCTACCACAGCAATCCCGGGATTTGTTTGTGAATTGTTCAGCATGTTCATGCATTCATGCGATACAGTTTTTTCCCAACCCGGACAGTTGCCATTCAATTCCTCTTTCCTCAGCCAGCAGTGGTCAACCCTGTCTTGCAGAAAATGTTCCGGCTAATCTAACTATAAGTAACATCTAGAGCAAGTACTGCGTCTCGCTGTTCCAGAAGGCAGGCCCTAGGCTTTCGAACCTTGCTTTTTATCTGAACCCGAGTCCCAGGCTTAGCCCAGGGCTTTCACCTGCTTAATACGAACATCTACTCACCGGCAACTGGCGGATATACCCCTCGCCAGGCGGCAAATCGGGATAAATTGACCTGGGCCTCGGAAGGTCGAAGATACAGGGGCTGAATGGCCTGCCGGTAGAAGCTCTCCCGGGAGGCAAGCCAAAGCAAAGTGGAGGCCGAGGGCTTATCCCAGATCTGATCCAGAAAACTAGCCTGCGGCAGGCACCGTCTCCAGTAATCCATATTACGCCGCAAACCGCTTCCCACCAAGCAGATAGGTCCGGGACGCTCCTGCAGGAGTTGCCCAGCCTGCTCCAGAAAGAGAGAGGCAGGCTCGTTCAGCCCTTTTACACCTTGACCAGATTGGAAAGTGAATCCCTGCACATTTACCGTGTTAATCCGGGCATGGGTCATGACCCAAAGCTCCGAGGATACAGTTCGGCAGGGGATCTCAGCGATAAGGGGCAGATAGTCAATTCCGCAGGTGGGAAGATCCGCTCCCTGGGAAAGGCCCAAAGCAATCGACAAGGACACCCTGAGACCAGTAAACGCCCCCGGGCCGCGTACGCAGGCTATCCCAGCCAGATCGCTCACCTGGAGCCCTGACTCCTGCAAACACTGCTGTATCCCCTCAGGCAGCAGAGTTATTCCCCGCGCCGGGGCGCGCTGTTCCCTGGCACAAAGCAGTTCGCTCCCATATCCCAGAACCACCTGAAGACGCTCTTCTGCCGCGTTGAGCACGAGCAGGGGACTATCCGATGATGCGTCTGAGATCATTGTAGATCACCAAGATCATGAGAGCGATAATGAGAGACAAGCCAATGCGCATGGCGATATCCTGCCACTTGGGATCCAGTGGCTTACGCCTGATCATTTCCAGGGTATTGAATATGATGTGCCCACCGTCCAGAACGGGAATGGGCAACAGATTGATTATACCCAGATTGATGCTGATCAGGGCGGCCAAGCCCAAAACATCCACCAATCCCTCCTGAGCCTGCTCCCCCACCAATTGAGCTATAAGAATGGGACCGCCCAGAGTCTCCAAGGGGATGGCCCGCTCGATGAGCTTGCCTATGCCCACTACAGTCAGGTAGATAATCCTGCCGGTCTGTTCCGCTGCGGCAACCGTTGCCTCTAACGGCCCCAGATCCCTTTCTATCCTTTCTCCGGAGGCCTGGACCCCGATCAGGGCCATTTGGACCTCTTCGCCGAATATATTCTCCGTGCTCCGGATCTCTGGAGAGACCTCAATGCTATGTATCTCCCCCTCACGGCTCACCTCGACAGTGAACTTCTCCCCGGCAGAACCGCGGATATACTGGGCCAGCTCCCCCCACTGCTCTATCCGATCACCATCAATTGTCTTGATAGTATCCCCGGCCTGGATGCCGGCCCTGGCCGCAGGAGAGCCCTCTTCCACCTCTCCCACCACTGGAGCGAGCATAGTCTGTCCCACAACAAAGAAGATGCCCACATAAATTACCCAGGCCAAAAGAAAATTGAACACAGGCCCAGCGGAAACCACCAGCAGACGCTGACTGGCCGGGCGCCTGGAAAAGCTCTCCTCTTCCTTGAAATCAGGGGGCAGCTCCTGTCCGGGGGCCTCGCCCACCAACTGCACATACCCGCCCAAGGGGACCGCGGAGACACGATATTCGGTGCGATTGTAGACAAAGCCGAACAATTTCTTGCCGAAACCCAGGGAGAATGTACGCACCCCTATGCCCAGAGATTTGGCCACGGAAAAATGGCCCAGCTCGTGAAAGAAGATAAGGGCCCCAAGGACCAGGATAACGGCTATTACGCTGACAGTTATCATATTCCGCGCAATCCTTTCGTTCTCTCGCGGACTTGCCTATCCAGGGAAACTATCTCCTCCACGCTATTGAGGGCTATTGGCTTATGTTCCTGCAGAGTCCTCCGATTCAGCTCCGCTATTCCTAAAAAGGATATCTGTCTCTGCAGAAACATCTCCACTGCCACCTCATTTGCAGCATTGAGCGCCACCTGATGGCTGGGCCCGCTTTGCATGGCCTGCCGAGCGAGCTCCAGACAAGGGAAGCGTTTCGTATCCGGAGAGGCAAAGGTCAGTCCGCCCAATCTGGCCAGATCCATCCGGGGCAGACGGGTGGAAATCCGGTAGGGATAGCCCAGGCAATAAGCGATGGGCACCCTCATGTCTGGAGTGGCCATCTGGGCCACATAGGAGCCGTCGCAGTATTCCACCAGGGAATGGACAATGCTCTCCGGATGAATCAAGACTTCCATTTCTTCCGGATCCGCGTTGTAGAGATAATGCGCCTCCATGAGCTCCAGCCCCTTGTTCATCAAGGTGGCAGAATCCACGCTTATCTTGGCTCCCATGGACCAGTTGGGATGTTTCAGGGCCTGTTCCGGGGTTACCTTCTCCAGGAAATCTTGATCCTTGTCCCAAAAAGGTCCGCCAGAGGCGGTTATCTGCAACTTGACCGTCTCTTTTTGCCAGTTTCCGTTAAGAACCTGAAACAATGCGTTGTGTT
>CAYSPQ010000059.1:0-8015 GCA_964432965.1 uncultured Desulfohalobiaceae bacterium | reverse complement strand
CTCTCTGAATGAATTTATGAAATCCTCAACTTCATACCTTTCTCCGACCAAAACTATCTCTTTTCCACCCGACCACCATGATTGTAAAGCGGTATGGAACATCGCGAACTGCCCTGGATTTTTTGTTATCCTTCCCGCGAAAGCTTCCAGCATCTTTTCTACAGCATCACCGTATCTCTCATCTCCGGTGATCTTGCTAAGAAGGACCAGATCTAACATCGCTATGGAATTGCCGGATGGATATGCCCCATCGTAGATATCCTTCTTATTCAGCGGAAGGTCATCGTTGTCTTTACTAGAGATGAAAAAGCCACTGTTTTCTTCAGCCCAGAATTTGTTCAACATCGTATCTGTGAAATCGACAGCCTTTTCCAAATACTCCGAGTCGAAGGTCGCCTGATAAAGGTTCAACAAGGCCCAGACGAGGAAAGCATGGTCATCTAGCCCCCCTTTTACCGTTAAATCACCGTCGATGTATGAGTGAGAAAGATCGCCGTCGATAACCATCTCTTCAAGGATGAAAGATATAGCGTCTTTCCCTAAATTTAGATACCTATCTTCATCGAACACGAAACCGGCTCTGCTGAGCGCCGCGATCATCAAGCTGTTCCAATCGGCTCATCTGGTGTCATCCACTGCAGGCCTTTCTCTTTCGAGCCTTTTTTCAAACAGTTTATTCTTCATCCTATCGATATCTTCGACCGAGATATCTTCATCACTCACGAATTCCTCGACAGGGTCTGTCTGGTAAAGAACGTTTTTGCCTGTCTTTTTATCTGTAGCTTCTTCCCTGAAGTTCCCTTCTTCCTCCACATCGAAAAGCTCAACAAAAACTTTGCTCCTTTCACCAAGTATCTCCTTTATCTGCTCTTTATTCCAGGTGTAATAGGCTCCTTCTTCACCAGAAGTCTCGGCATCCTCGGAAGAATAGAATCCTCCATCCTCCGATCTTAGATTTCTCTCCACATATTCTACTATCTCTTCAACGGTCTTCTCATAAAGTTGGTATTTGCTGACCTGCCATGCCTCAGTATAAGCTAGGGTGATCATAGCCTGGTCATAGAGCATCTTCTCGAAATGAGGAAGGATCCACTCCCGATCTGTAGAGTATCTGTGGAAACCATAGCCGAGATGGTCGAATATACCTCCTTTGCGCATCTCTTTTAAAGTTTTATGGACCATATCTAGAGCTTCATCTTCCCCTTTTTTCTCCCAATATCTTAATAAAAACAAGAAGTTCTGAGGACTTGGAAACTTCTGACTTCTTCCGAAACCGCCATATTTTTCGTCGTAGGCCTTGGAAAGATAATCAAAACCCTCATCGAGGATAGACTCGTCTAGGTAGGTGTCTGTTCCTATCTCTTCTCTTTCTAGATTCTTGATGACAGATTCACCCCTTTCTAACAATCTCTCTCTATCCTTTTTCCAGAGCTCTTCTATTCTAGGTATCAACTCCACGAGACCGGACATCCCCTTTTTCGTTTCTTTAGGGATATAAGTCCCGGCGTAAAATGGGATCTTATCGGGAGTCATAAAAATAGTCAAAGGCCATCCACCCCTACCGGTCATACTTCGAGCTACGTCCATGTATACTGAATCTATATCCGGTCTTTCCTCTTTATCGACTTTTATAGAGACGAAGGTCTCGTTCATGAGTTCTGCAACTTCTGAGTCCTGGAAAGACTCCCGTTTCATCACATGGCACCAGTGGCAGGAAGAATAACCGATAGAAAGGAAGATAGGTTTATCCTCTTTTTTAGCCTTCTCGAAAGCCTCCTCACACCACGGGTACCAATCCACTGGATTATCTGCGTGCTCTTTCAAATACGGGCTCTTCTCATCCTTGAGATGATTGATATTAAAACCTCCAAGACATCAATATCTTATAACAGGTTTATAGTATCTTCCCGATGATCTCGGCCATCTTCTCGAGCATCTCCTCGTCTTCTTCGGTAAAACGTTCTACCTCGTGAGAGTCGATATCTATTTCACCAACCACTTCCCCTTCTTTGAATATAGGCACCACTATCTCGGACTTCACTTTTGGACTGCAGGATAGGTAGTTTTCTTCTCGATCCACATCATCGACTAGAAAACTCTCTTCATTTTCTACCGCTTGTCCACATATACCTTCACCGAATTCAATATTCGTGTGTTCAGTCGGTTCACCGATATATGGACCTAGAACGAGCTCCCCCTCTTCTACGAGATAAAAACCGACCCAGTCGTACCCGTCCATATTATTATGTAATAGCAAACATATACCCTTCAGTTTAGATTCCAGATCTCCAACTTGATCTACTATATTCTTGGTCTTTTGGATGATCTCTTTTTTCTCCACGGTCCTCAACCCTCCTGCAGAGCTATCCATTTCTCTACGGCTTCCCTGATATGTGGAATAGTTATGGAACCTCCTACTACCAGTCCGATAGACAGGGCCTCCATCATCTCTTCATCCTTCACCCCTTCCTCGCTGCAGCGGTCCAGATGATATTCTATGCAGTCATCACATCTCAAAACGATAGAAGCCACTAGACCTAGCAGTTCTTTATTCCTTTTGGAGAGAGCGCCATCTTCATAGACCTGTGTATCTAGGTTAAAAAACCGTTTGATATGCAAATTACCTTTTTCCATCACTAATTCGTTCAACCTCTCTCTTTCCTCCTCAAAACTTTCCTTTTCTGTCATGTCTAGCACAATAGTATGTGCTCTTTTAGTTTTAACGCTACCGAAAAGTACATATAATGATATTAGAATATTCTAATATAGCTATGAAAAGAGAGCGAACGGATGACGAACGTATACACGAGATGCACGCCGAACTGTGCAAGATGCTCTCACATCCAACCCGATTGAAGATTCTAGAACAGTTGAGGCGGGATAAAAAAACTGTTAAAGAGATAGTCGAAGATGTTGAAGCTAGTCAACCTACGGTTTCACAGCATCTCGGAGAACTTAAAAAACGTGGGCTTATCAGATCTGAAAGAGAGGGCAACAATATGCGGTATCATATCGAACACCCTAAGATACTCGACGCCTGCGATATCATCCGTGAAGTCCTTTTCGAAAAGCTATCTGAAGAGCAAGAGCTTTTGAAAAGAGGTGAATATGATGACTGAAACTCAAGATGAAGATGTGGAAAAGATAAAGGAAGAGATGGTCGATAAGATGATGGATGAAGATGGATCTAACCAGTATCCAGAAGGGCCCGTTGAGATGACCGACAGCGATTTTAAAGAAACTATAGAACAATATCCTCTAGTGCTCGTTGACTTTTGGGCCGCATGGTGCGGACCGTGCAAGATGATGGAACCGGTGCTAAAAGAACTGGCGGAAGAGTATCAAGGAGAAGTTGTGATAGGAAAGATGAACGTGGATAAGAATCAAACGATCCCAAATAAGTTCCAGGTCTCCAGTATACCGACGATGATACTTTTCAAAGATGGTGAACCCGTAGATAAGATGATCGGTGCACGAGGAAAGGATCAGCTAGGTCAAAAATTTGATGAATATCTAGCCTGATATCGGATCTTTTTCTGTCTGATTTTAAAAACTTTTTACTTCTATTTTTGATCTTTTCTAATAAAATATCTTATTTTATGACGATGTTCTCCGAAAATTTAATAGTAATCTATCGATTTCAACCTATCTATCATGACGCTCACTGGAGATTACGATTTCAAGGAAGCCGAAGAGAGATGGATGAAAAGATGGGATGAGATGGACATCTACAAGTATGATCCAGAATCCAAAAAACCTGTCTTTTCCATAGATACCCCACCGCCCACAGTATCGGGTGATATGCATATCGGCCACGCTTATTCATATACTCAGATGGATATAATGGCTCGTTACAAGAGGATGCAGGGCTTTAACCTATTCTACCCCTGGGGATGGGATGATAACGGTATCGCCACTGAACTTTTCGTTATAAACGAAACAGGCACTGATCCGAAGGAGGTAGGGAGAAAGAAATTCCGGGAGATATGCATTGAAGAGAGTGAGGGATTAGAAGAAAAATTGGAGCGCAAATGGAAGAGGATAGGTACCTCTGCTGATTTTGACCTTTTCTACAGGACGATAGATGAAAGGACATTGAAGACCTCACAGAGATCTTTCATAGAACTTTATGAGATGGGTAGAGAATACAGGAAAGAGGCTCCAACTTTATGGTGTCCCCACTGCGAGACAGCCATATCGCAGGTTGAAACAGAAGATCTAGAGAAGGAGGGTAAGTTCAACAATATCCATTTTTCTATAGAAGATGATGATGAAGAATTAGTGATATCCACGACAAGGCCTGAGCTTTTACCCGCATGCGTGGCGATATTCGTTCATCCGGATGATGATGAAAACAGACATCTGGTCGGGAAAAAAGCTGAAGTGCCTATATTTGGACAGAAAGTCCCTATCTACGAGGACGAAGAGGTGGACATGGAGACCGGCACAGGCGTGGTGATGTGCTGCACGTTCGGGGATCAAGCGGATATAGACTGGTGGTACGCTCACGACTTACCGTTAAGGATCGCTATCGACGAGACCGGTTATATGACCGATGTAGCTGAAAAATATTAAGGTATGCACGTTGAAGAAGCTAAAAAAGAGATCATCGAAGATCTTAAAGAAAGGGGAAAGATAAGCAAACAATGGGGCATCACTCATGAAGTCAACGTTCACGAGAGGTGCGATACACCTATAGAATTCTTAGTTACAGAACAGTGGTTCATAGAGTATTTAGATCTTAGAGATGAATATCTAGAAGTTGGAGAAGAACTCGACTGGCACCCAGAACATATGAAAGTGAGATATGATAATTGGGTGGATTCTCTTAAATGGGATTGGTGCATCTCTAGACAGAGATATCATGGGATCCCTTTTCCTGTCTGGTACTGCGAAGACTGTGGAGAAGTCAAACTAGCGGATGAAGAAGATCTTCCCGTGAATCCTCTTGTTGATGAACCAAGGGGCGACTGTGAGTCCTGTGGTTGTACTGATTTTGAACCTGAAGAAGATGTTTTAGACACCTGGGCTACGTCTTCATTGACACCCTACATCGCTACGAATTGGATCAAAGATTCGGATACTTTCGAGAAAGTCTTCCCCTTCGATCTAAGACCTCAATCACACGATATCAGCAGTTTCTGGGCTTTTAACACCATCGTGAAAAGTCTGTTCCACTCAGATAAGAAACCGTGGACTGACATAATGATCCATGGTTACTTGATGCTTCCCGGGGGAAAAGCCTTCTCGTCCTCTAAAGGCATAGTCATCGATCCCGAAGAAGTGGCAGAGGAATACGGAGCGGACTCGATAAGATATTTAGAAGGCATAAATAAACCGGGAGAGGTCGGCGAATACGAGGAGAAATGGTTGAAAAGAGGCCAAAGGATAAGGACAAAGTTTTGGAATGCACAAAAGCTCATATCCAATGCCTTCAAGAAAAGACCTGAAGAAAGACCCACTTTGAAATTGATGGATAGATGGCTTCTCACCAAATACAGTGAAATGGTCGAATCAGCTTCTGAGTACATGGAAGATTACAGGTACGATAAAGCTCTAGAAGAGACCGAGTATTTCTTATGGCACGTTTTAGCTGACCATTATCTTGAGATGGTCAAATACAGGATCTATGAGGAAGATGATGAAGCTGTTAAGTACGTACTTTATAACGTTGGACTCGGCATCACCAAACTTTTTGCTCCGTTCCTCTCATTCATCACGGAAGAAGTTTACGATAAAGTGTATAAACGATATCAGAACAAGAAAAGTATCCATGTAGAATCCTGGCCGGAACCTATCTTGATGGATAGAAGAGCTTTAGAGACCGGTGAACTGGTAAAAGAAATAATAGCGGAGATAAGGAACTGGAAGTCAGATCGTGGAATACCTCTTAACGACGAGATCGGTTCTATCAGGTTGGTGACCGATCAAAAAGATCTACTGAAGGGTGAGCAAGACATACTGAATACCTTGAATGCTTCAGATATACAGTTACTCGATGAGGAGGAGATAAATGAGGAGCCCGTCGAGATAAAACCGAAACATTCAGAGATAGGTCCAAAATACAAAGAAAAGGCTGGAGAAGTCTTCAAAAAACTAGAAGAAGCAGATCCAGCTAATGTCGATTCTTCTCTCCAGAGAGATGGCTACTACGGATTAGAATTATCTGACGGTAGCGAAATCAGACTGACCGGTGATGAGATCGATCTAAAAAAGTCAAAAGTTCATGAGGGTGAAAAATTAGATATGATCTCCCTTGAAGAAGTGGTGATACTGCTGGAGAAAAGATAGATCAGGAATAATAATCAGTATAAGATATATCTTTTCCCCCTTCTTTTTCTTCACCTTTTCTGCACTCTGCACAGATACCTTTACTCATGTGTTCATCACATGCCATAGAGCCGCATATACTGCATGACTGGGTAGCGTTTTTTCCACAGACATGGCAGTTCCCCATCATCTTCATCTTCAGTTCCTCCTATATATATGATAAAAATAGAAGATATTAAACTTTAGGCTTCAGTTGGATCATGATGATTCCGAACTTGGTATCAAATTGTTATATACCGAAAAACATATTGTTGAGTAAGATTTACCTCAAGTGCAGAAGGGATGATAAAGATGGTAGATTTTGATGAAAAATTTTCGGAAAGGGCCTCAAAAATGAAGAGGTCCGAGATCAGGGAACTGCTCAAATTGATACAGAAGCCAGATATCATATCATTCGCTGGTGGGCTCCCAAATCCAAAAGCGTTCCCGGTGGAAGAAACTAGAAAAATAATAAATGAACTCCTTGATGAAGAGGGAGAAAAGATACTTCAATATGGTTCTACTGAAGGTGTAAGTCCTCTGAGAAAAGAGCTCGCTAAGATGATGACCGAGCGTGGGATGGATGTCGACCCTGAACATCTCTAGGTCACCCATGGTTCACAACAGGCCTTGGACCTTCTGAGTCAAGTGATGCTTGATCCTGACGACACGATCATCGTTGGTTCACCTACTTACTTAGGAGCTACGGGTGCTTTCAGAGCTTTTGAGGCTAACATGGAAAGTGTGCCTGTCCACGATGACGGAATGGACATGGATATGCTCAGGAACAAGATCGAGAAGCTTGAGACAAAGGATAAACTTCCTAAATTCATATACGTTGTATTGACTTTCCAAAACCCGTCTGGAGCCACGATGACCGCAGAAAAGAGAAAAGAACTACTTGAGATAGCTTCAGAATATGATATTTTAGTAGTAGAAGACTCACCTTATTCACATCTTAGATATGAGGGTGAGGAGAAACCACATCTGATATCGATGGATGAAGAAGACAGAGTCTTGAGGCTTGAGACTTTTTCAAAAATACTCGCCCCGGGATTCAGGATAGCCTGGGCGACAGGACCTACCGATCTGATAGAGAAGATGTGTATAGCGAAGCAGGCTACCGATCTATGTACCAATCCTTTCGGACAGTATGTGGCTTATAAGTATATATCCGAAGATATAATGGACGAACATCTTGAGAAGATCAAAAAGATATACAACAAAAAAAGATTGACCATGTTAGAAGCTATGGAAGAACACTTCCCCGAAGAGGTCGAATGGAACAGACCGAATGGAGGTATGTTCATATGGGCAGAATTGCCTGAACATATCAATACCAGAGAGATGTTCGATAAAGCCGTGGATGAAAAAGTCGCCTATGTTGTTGGAGATGCCTTCTTTGTTGACGACGGTGGTTACAATACCATGAGGATAAACTTCACACACTCTTCTGAAGAAGATATCAAAAAAGGTATAAAGGCACTGGGGAAGGTCATAAAAGATGAGATGGACATAATCGAGGTCCAAGAAGATAGTCAGATCTCTCCATGATCAGATCAAGGGATGGTACTTTAGAAGGATATCCGAAAACTCTTTTTTCTTACATTTTCTCATGATTTCCTCATGGTCGTTCTGACAGTTATCCATAATTAATTTTGATCTCTCCAAAGAGGTCAATTCGAAATAATCATTTTTGACTATTA
>CAYSPQ010000058.1:0-8032 GCA_964432965.1 uncultured Desulfohalobiaceae bacterium | reverse complement strand
TGCCGGATTTACTGAGCCGGGAAAGGATAGAGGAGCTGGTGGACAGAACCCGCAAGGGCGGGGGAGAGATAGTGAACCTGCTGGGCACGGGAAGCGCCTTTTTCGCACCCGGCGCATCGTCTGTTCAGATGGCGGAGTCCGTGCTCAAGGACAAGAAGAGGGTTTTGCCCTGTGCCGCTTACTGCGACAAGGAATATGGGGTGGGAGGATATTTCGTGGGTGTACCCGCCAAGCTGGGAGCCAACGGAGTGGAAAAGGTGTTCGAGATCGAATTCACTGAACAGGAGCGGCAGCAATTCGAGGCTTCGGTGCAGGGAGTGCGCGATCTGGTGAAAACAATGAGCCTTTAGGGGCAACAGCCTCTGGCAATCTGAGACAAAGCTCTTCTTACACTGGAGGAGGGATTCGGGGCTTTATCATCCCAAGGAGCTAGGCCATGGGTGAGGCAAAGAAAGTTAGACGGGTGTTGGTAGGTAAGCCTGGGCTGGACGGCCACGATCGCGGGGCCAAGGTTATCGCCAGGGCCCTGCGGGACAACGGATTCGAGGTCGTCTATACCGGTATACGCCGCACACCGGAGCAGATAGCGGCTGCTGCAGTCCAGGAGGATGTGGACGCAGTGGGGCTCTCCCTGCTGTCCGGGGCGCACATGGAGCTCTTCCCCGAGGTGGTGGAGAACCTGAGAAAGCAGGGTGCGGAAGACATACCGGTGATAGGCGGGGGGATCATTCCCGAGGAGGACATTCCGGCCCTGAAGGAGAAGGGGATTAGCCAGGTCTTCACCCCGGGCACCTCCATGCAGGAGATCATACAGACCTTTCAGGAGCTCTAGCCTGGAAGCAAAGCAGGTGCTTGCCTTCACCGGGAAGAAAATATGGATATTGGGCAAATCATCGAGGGGATTCAGGAGCAGAACAATCGGGCCATTGCCAAGGCCATATCCCTGGTGGAAGACGGTGATCACCATGCGGAACAGGTTTTAAGCTCACTGGATTCTTCCCGGATAGACGAGGCCATGGTTGCAGGTATTACCGGAGCTCCGGGAGCAGGCAAATCCACTCTCACGGACAAGCTGATCTCCTGCTTGCGCAGTGAGAACAAAAGGGTGGGAGTGATAGGAGTTGATCCTTCCTCTCCCCTGACCGGCGGAGCCATTCATGGAGACCGGGTGCGAATGATGGATCACGCAGTGGATCAACAGGTGATCATTCGCTCCATGGCCACCAGAGGGCGGCTGGGCGGTCTGTGTGCTTCCGCGGGAGCCGCTGCCCGGATTATGGCCGCCAGCGGCTGCGATCCGGTAATCATCGAGACTGTCGGGGTGGGACTGTCCGAGATGGTTATCATCCGTTTCGCTGATGTTACCGCCCAGGTTTCCGCTGCGGGCCTGGGCGACGATATTCAGGCCCAGTAAGCCGGTCTCCTGGAGGTGGCCGACATAATGGTGGTAAACAAGGCGGACAAGCCGGGAGCGGACATGCTGGAGCTCGAGTTGCGCGACGTGATCCAGGAGCAGAACAGGAAGGTGATCAAGACCGTGGCCTCCAAGGGGGAAGGAATAGAGGATCTTTATGCTGCCATGCGGGAAGTCTTTGTTCAAAACAGGAGCAGCGGGGAAAAGGACAGGCGCAGACGGCAATCCCGCAGCAGCGAAGTGGTGGACTGGTGCCTGGAGATGCTGCGCCCCCATCTGGGGGAAATGGCGGAAAGGGAGAATAAAGAGTGGGTGGATCCCCGCAGTAGGGCCAGAGAAATAGCCAGCGAACTGCTGGCGGGCCAGGGGAGGGAAGCCGAGGGACGGAAAACAGAGAACTGAACTTTAGTATTGAGGAAAAAACCAGGGACAAAAGAAGGGGTGTGGCTGCTCAAGCAGCCGGTTCACCCCGCTCAGGGCCTGAATTTGGAGATGTTCTCTCTTGGGTTCTGTTGTCCCTGGAAAGAGTAAAAGGGGGAAGGCATGGCGGAACATCCCGAATACAAGCAGTGGCAGGACAAGGTGCTGGCCAAGGCGCTGGAGAAGTTCCCCGAGCGCAAGGAGAGCTTCAAGACCGCCGGTGGCCTGGAGCTGCCCAGGCTGGCCCTGCCCAGGGAGATTGACGCGGAATATATACAACAGCTGGGTTTTCCGGGGCAGGCTCCTTTCACCAGGGGGGTGCAGCCGACCATGTACCGCTCCAGGCTCTGGACCATGCGCCAATACGCAGGTTTTGCCACAGCCAGGGAAACCAACCAGAGGTATCACCACCTCCTGGAGCAGGGGCAGACCGGGCTCTCCGTGGCCTTTGACCTGCCCACGCAGATCGGCTTCGACTCGGATCACCAGATGAGCCGAGGAGAGGTGGGCAAGGTGGGAGTGGCCATAGACTCCCTGGCGGACATGGAGATCCTCTTCGACCGCATTCCCCTAGCAGATGTGACCACCTCCATGACCATCAATTCCCCGGCTGCGGTGCTGTTGGCCATGTATGTGGCCTTGGGCGAGAAGCAGGGCGTATCCAGGGAGAACCTGCGCGGAACCCTGCAAAACGACGTGCTCAAGGAGTATGTGGCCAGGGGGACCTTCATTTACCCGCCCCGGCCCAGTCTGAGGCTCATTACGGACATCTTCGAATGGTGCAGCCAGAACACTCCCGCTTTCAACACCATTTCCATTTCCGGGTACCATATTCGCGAGGCCGGTTCCACTGCTGTGCAGGAGATAGCCTTCACCTTGGCCAACGGCATGGAATATGTCCAGGCCGCTATGGATACCGGGCTGGATGTGGACGTCTTCGGAGGCCGGCTCTCCTTCTTCTTTGGCGCGAACACGGACATAATGGAGGAAGTGGCCAAGTTCCGGGCGGCCAGGAGGATGTGGGCCAAGATCATGCGGGACCGCTTTCAGGCGCAGAATCCGCGTAGCTGGATGCTGCGCTTTCACACCCAGACCTGCGGCCATACCCTGACCGCTCAGCAGATAGACAACAATGTGGTTCGCGTGGGCCTGCAGGCCCTGGCTGCGGTGTTGGGCGGAACCCAGTCCCTGCACACCAACTCCAAGGACGAGGCCCTTACCCTGCCCACGGAGGATTCGGTTAGGACCGCGCTGCGCACGCAGCAGATCATAGCCTACGAATCCGGGGTCCCGGACAGCGTGGACCCCTTGGCAGGATCTTACCTGCTGGAGGATCTCACGGACCGCATAGAGGAACAGGCCTGGGAGCTCATTCAGAAGATCGAGGATATGGGCGGAGTGATCCCGGCCATAGAGCAGGGGTTCATTCAGCGGCAGATAGACGACTCCTCCTACACCTACCAGAGCGAGGTGGAGAGCAAGGAGCGCATCGTGGTGGGAGTAAACGAGTTCCAGAGCAGGGAAGAGGTCAAGGTCCCTCTGCTGCGGATCGACCCCGAGGTGGAAAGGAGCCAGGTTGCCTTTGTGCAGAAGGTCCGGCAGGAGCGGGACAACCAGCAGGTGGAGAAGACTTTGTCCGAGCTCAAGGAGGCGGCTCGCGGGCAGGACAATCTCATGCCCTACATCCTGGAGGCGGTCAAGAGCTACGCCACCATCGGGGAGGTCTGCGACGTATTGCGCGAGGTGTTCGGCATTCATGAGGAATGATGTCAGAAGAGCCCTTGGGCTCGAGTCTTTCCCGGAGCTGATAGCCGATAGCTGAAGAGGATAACAACCAAGTAACAGGAATCCGAGGTGCTTCTATGAGCAAAACAGTGCAGGAGAGGCTCCGCGAGCTGCAACAGATGCAGGAGCAAATACTTCAGATGGGCGGGGATAAGGCCATCTCCAAGCAGAAGGAGAAGGGCAAGCTAACGGCCAGGGAAAGGCTGCATCGCTTTTTCGACGAGGGGACCTTCCAGGAAACAGATATGTTCGTTAAGCACCGCTGCACCAACTTCGGCATGGAGGAAGTGGATATCCCTGCCGAGGGGGTGATCACCGGATACGGTAAAGTGAACGGCCGCATGGTTTGCGCTTTTTCCCAGGATTTCACCTCCAGGGCGGGAAGCCTGGGTGAAATGCACAGCAAGAAGATCTGCAAGATCATGGATCTTGCCTTGAAGACTGGTGTGCCGGTGGTGGGCTTGAACGATTCCGGAGGGGCCAGGATCCAGGAGGGGGTGGACGCCCTTTCCGGATACGGCCAGATCTTCTTCCGCAATTCCAACGCCTCCGGAGTGATCCCCCAGATTTCCGCCATCATGGGACCCACAGCCGGAGGGGCGGTGTACTCCCCGGCCATGACCGACTTCGTGTTCATGGTCAAGGAATCGAGCTACATGTTCATAACCGGCCCCGACGTGATCAAATCCGTAACCGGGGAAGAGGTCACCTTCGAGGACCTGGGCGGGGCCCTGGTTCACAACCAGAAGAGCGGGGTGGCTCATTTCGCCTGCGAAAGCGACGAGGACGCCCTGGATCAGATACGTTCTCTGCTTTCCTATCTTCCCTCCAACAACATGGAGGATCCGCCGGTGGAGCCGAGCTACGACGATCCCCAGCGGGAGGCGCCGGAGCTGGACAGCATGATCCCGGAAAGTGCCAACCAGGCCTATAACATGAAGGATGTCCTTCGGGCCATCGTGGATGAGGGGCAGATCTTCGAGCCCCACGCCCTGTACGCCACGAACATGGTGGTGTGCTTTGCCCGCCTGAACGGATATCCCGTGGGGATAATTGCCAATCAGCCCAGCGTCTACGCCGGATGCCTAGATATCGATGCCTCGGACAAGGCCACCAGGTTCATCCGCTTTTGTGATGCCTTCAATATCCCCCTGCTCACTTTCGCCGACGTGCCCGGATACCTGCCCGGGACGCAACAGGAATGGGGGGGGATAATCAGGCACGGGGCCAAGCTGTTGTGGTGCTACTCCGAGGCAACTGTGCCCAAGTTGCTGGTGGTCACCAGAAAATCCTACGGCGGGGCCTACCTGGCCATGTGCTCCAAGGACCTGGGCGCGGACATGGTGTTTGCCTGGCCCACTGCGGAGATAGCGGTCATGGGGGCCAGCGGAGCGGCGAACGTGATCCACCGCAAGGAGATCCAGGAAGCCGAGGATCCGGAGGCCAAGAGACAGGAAAAGATCGAGGAGTACGAGGAAATGTTCTCCAATCCCTACCGGGCTGCCAATAGGGGCTATATAGATATGGTCATCCAGCCCAGGGAGACCAGGAACCGCCTGGTTTCCGCCCTGGAAGTCCTTGGCTCCAAGCGGGAGGCCAGATCGCCCAAGAAGCACGGTAACATACCCATGTAAGAAACCCGCAAGAAACCGAAGCTAAGCCGGAGCGGCTCGGAGGCGCTATGCTGAAAAAAATTGATCACTTGGGGATAGCGGTGAAATCCCTGGATGATGCAGTCGCCTTTTATGAACAGGCCCTGGGGCTGACTTGCCAGGGAATAGAGGAGGTTTCCTCCCAGAAGGTTAGGACCGCCTTTTTTGCCGTGGGAGAGACGCACATAGAGCTTTTGGAGCCTACATCCGAAGACAGCCCCATTGCCAAGTTCCTGTCCAACAACGGAGAAGGCGTGCATCACGTGGCCTATCAAACGGACGATGTCCAGGCTCAGCTCAACCAGGCCCGCGAAGCCGGATGCAGGCTTATCAACGAAGAGCCGGTTCCGGGTGCGGGCGGGAAGATGGTGGCTTTCCTGCATCCCAAGTCCACCCATGGAGTGCTGACTGAGTTCTGCAGCCCCGAGGGCTAGGGTTGCAATAGACAAAACCCCGGGAGAGGGAAGATGAAGCTGCATGAATACCAGGCAAAGGAGATGTTTTCCCGCTACGGCATTCCCGTGCCAGCGGGAGAGCCTGCCTTCAGCCCGGAGGAGGCGGTACGGGCCGCGGAAGGACTGGGGAATTATCCGGTTGTCCTGAAGGCCCAGATCCACGCCGGAGGCAGAGGCAAGGGTGGTGGAATTCAAGTCACCCACACCGCGGAAGAGACCCGGAACATTGCCTCGCGGCTGTTGGGCTCGAATCTGGTCACCCCGCAGACTGGGGAGCAGGGGCAGCCGGTAAATCGTCTCCTGGTAGAGCAGAGCCTGGAGATAGAAACAGAGATGTACCTAAGTGTTGTTCAGGATCGCAGCGCGAAGAAGATCGCCATAATAGCCAGCAGTGCCGGGGGAATGGATATCGAGGAAGTGGCCAGGTCCAGCCCGGAAAAAATAGTCACCATCCACGTGGACCCGCTTTTGGGTCTGTATCCGTTTCATTGCCGCAGGGCCGCATTCGGGCTGGATCTGCCCCCAGAGGCGCGCAAGGAGCTCATGTCCGTGATTAACGGGGCCTATCAGCTGTTCATGGAATACGACTGCTCCCTGGTGGAAATAAACCCCCTGGTGGTGACCGCGGATAAGCGCATCGTGGCCATGGATGCCAAGCTGAGCCTGGATGACAGCGGGTTGAGGCGACATCAGGAGATGCTCTCCTATCGCGATCCGGAAGAGGAGGACCCCCTGGAGCGGCAAGCCGAGGAGTATGGTCTGAACTACATCAAGATGGACGGCAATGTGGGCAACATCGTGAATGGAGCGGGGTTGGCCATGGCCACCATGGACATTATCAAGCGAGCCGGTGCGGAGCCCGCCAACTTTCTGGACGTGGGCGGCGGAGCCAGCGCGGAGATGGTGGAAAACGGATTCAAGCTATTGCTCTCCGATGAGAATGTGAAAGCGGTGCTGATAAATATCTTCGGCGGAATCCTGCGTTGCGACGTCCTGGCCAAAGGTGTGGTCCAGGCCGCGGAACAGGTAGGGGTCAACGTTCCAGTGGTGGTGCGCATGGAAGGGACCAATGTGGAAGAAGGGCGCAAGATCCTGAACGAGTCGGGGTTGGATCTGCGCAACGCCCGGGACATCAGGACTGCTGCCGCACAGATCGCCGAACTGGTTCATTGAGAGCAGGGCAAGAGGGCAAAAAAGTCAGGAGAGGATATGAGCATATTCGTGGACAAGAACACCCGGGTCGTGGTGCAGGGGATAACCGGACGCGAGGGTCGCTTTCACGCAGAGCAGTGCCGGGAGTACGGGACACAGGTCGTTGCCGGGGTCACTCCCGGCAAGGGGGGCCAGGAAGTGGATGGAGTGCCGGTCTTCGATAGCGTGAGCCAGGCGGCTGAATCCACGGGTGCCAACTGCAGCTTGATCTTTGTCCCCCCGGCTCTTGCCGCGGATGCCATACTGGAGGCTGCTGACGCGGGAATGGATGTGGTGGTGACCATAACCGAGGGAATTCCTGTTCTGGATATGCTCCGGGTAGCCTCCCATCTCAGGGATAGCCCCACCCGCTTGATCGGCCCCAATTGTCCGGGGATTATCACCGCTGGAGAGTGCAAGGCGGGGATTATGCCCGGAGCGATCCATTTGCCGGGCGGCCCCATAGGGGTGGTTTCTCGTTCCGGCACCCTGACCTACGAGGTAGTGGATCAATTAACCAAGCAGGGGCTGGGACAGAGCACTTGCCTGGGTATAGGCGGTGATCCGGTGGTGGGGACCTCTTTTCTGGACGCCCTAGAGGCCTTTGAGCGCGATCCCCAGACCAAGGGTGTGGTATTAGTGGGTGAGATCGGGGGAGATGCGGAGGAGAGGGCGGCGGAGTTCGCGGAAGGAAACATGAGCAAGCCGGTGGTGGGTTTCGTTGCCGGGCTGACCGCTCCGCCCGGTCGACGCATGGGCCACGCCGGGGCGATAATCAGCGGAGGGAGCGGTACAGCTCAGAGCAAGATTTCCGCAATGCGTAGTCACGGCGTACACGTCTGCGAGGACCTGGGTGGCCTGGGCGAATTCTGCGCAGATGTCTTTGCCCGGGCTGTCCGGGGCTGATCCTTGGTGGCCTGAAGCGAGTGGATCCGGGGGCTAAGCCTTTAGGCCTGCCTATCGCAGCGTGTGGACAAAAGGCGGATTGCTGCTTAAGTCAATTTTAAAAGCCCAGTGATGTACAGAGTAAGAAAGAAATTTATTTTCTTCATATAAAAAAAAACACCAAGTTTTTCTTTAATGAAATCCATTTCTCGAAAGGCACCTTTATTTAG
>CAYSPQ010000057.1:0-8094 GCA_964432965.1 uncultured Desulfohalobiaceae bacterium | reverse complement strand
TGCAAGCCGCTGCCCTGAGCACCGGCCTGCCCTTCGCGGTGATCATCTTCCTCATGTGCTGGTCGCTGCTCAAGGGCCTGAGAAGGCACTGGCACAAACACTATCAGGAATAGTACGGCTCGAGCCTGCACTTGGCTACATAGCCAACAAAAAAGCTGCGCTACCGGCCTGTCAGGCCGGAGCGCAGCTTTTTTGTTTTCCCGTCTGGCCCGGGATACAGCCCTTGGGCTAACAATATCCATCAAGCTATTCTTTGCAGATGCACAGTCAGGGGAATCGTATGCAGTTCGGAGCTTGCCTCCCGTGTCCTGCCCAGCTCCCAATCCGATACCTGCAGGCCTTGCGGCAAGTAGGAGCCGATCTTCTTCACTACTCCGGTCACGTCTATGATCGGATGCCTGCTGAAAACATCGGGAAGACCGTAGGTGAGGTTGCAGGCCATGCACTTGCCCGGTCGCTGTCTGAGCCTGAATTCCAGATACAGATGGTCCTGATCGTGTCCCGCCAGTGCCAGCTCGATATCATAGGTTCCCTCATCCGCGTCTCCGTAGAGGGCCTCGAAGAACTCGTCCGCCCTCTCCGGAGGAAAGATCTGCTGCAGCACATCCGGTGTCAGCACTTGCTCCATATTTCGTCCGCAGCTCATATCCCTCTCCTGGATTTTACTCCTTGCTTTCCGCAACAGGCTGCTCATCCGACAATCAACGGCTCCAGACAGGGTAGAACGTGCTCCACTATCCTGTCTATCCCCGCCTCGTTGGGATGTATCCCGTCCGGCAGGGTCAGCTCCGGATTATAGGGAATGTCGGGCAGAAAATCCGGACAGAGAGCCAGGCCGTAAGCCTGGGCCAACTCCGGGTATACTGAATGGAAGCTGCGGGTGTAGTCCTCGTCCATCCCCTTCAGGGACTGAAAGCCAGCCAAGAGAACCGGGCAGCCGCGATCCAGGCAGTTGCGGATCATCCTCTCCAGGTTTTCCCGAACGGTTTGCACCGGCACCCACTGTAAAAAGTCGTTAGGCCCCAGCTCCAAAAGGACTAGGTCCGGATCCTGCCGCAGGAGACCGTCCAGGCGGCGCAGGCCGTCACTTGTAGTATCCCCGGAGACTCCGCCGTTGATCACTCGGACCTGGTACCCCTTTTCCAACAGCCTCTGCTCCAGCCTGGCGGCAAAGGATCTGTCCGGAGCTACCCCGAAACCGGCGGTCAGGCTGTCCCCGAAGGCAAGAATGCTCGTAACCGCCATTCTAACTCCTCCACCACAATTTTAACCACATGCCACTCTTCTGCCCAGATACACCTGCAAAAAGTCTTTTTTGCAGGCGCAGATGACAGAGGACAGGGGAGGATGACCCCAGTGCTCATCACTCATCACTCATTGCTCACTGCTCATTCCCTCCCCGGTCTCCAGCATTCACTCTCTCCACCCGCATGGGCTCCGCATAACCCTCCTTGTCCCTGCCGAAGTAGATGGTCCGATGGGGATAGGGTATCTCGATTCCCACCTGATCGAAGCGCTGCTTGATCCTCTTGTTGAACTCCCGGCCCACATACCACTGCATTACCGGCTTGGTAGCTATCCGGGTCCGGACGACGAGGGCGGAGTCCGCGAACTCGTTGAGCCCCAGTATTTCCATGGGAGACAGGATGTACTGCCCGTATTCCTCGTCCTGGCGCATCTCCTCGTCCACCAGCTTGATCTGCTCCACCACCTCGTCCACATTCTCCCTGTAGGCCACCGGTATGTCAAAGACATAGCGGGAGAAATCCTTGCTCATGTTGGAGACTATGTCCACCTTGCCGTTGCGCACGTAGTGCACATTTCCGGCCAGATCGCGCATTATGATCATGCGCAGGGTGATCTTCTCCACCACTCCCACCTTGCCTCCGGCTTCCACCACGTCGCCCACCCTGAGCTGGTCCTCCAATAAGAGAAAGAATCCACTGATGATATCCTGGACCAGATTCTGCGCCCCGAAGCCCACGGCCAGGCCCAGAATTCCGGCGGAGGCCAGGATGGGGCCTATGTTCACTCCCAGCTCGGTCAGGACGATCATCCCTCCGATAATCAGGACCAGGCCACCCAGCGCCAGGCTGACGATGCCCACCAGAGTATCGATCCGCTTCTGATACTCTTCGTCGTGGGTTTTCTTCATCCGGTTGGCGATCCTGTACGGAACGGTCTTGGCCAGCCTGTAACAGGCGTAGATAACCGCAGCCAGCACCACCACCCGAACGCCGCTGGTTATGATCCATTGCCAAATCTCGCTTCCCAGGCCCTGCAACTCCATGGTCAACTCCCTTGGTTCACAGTTTTAAAGCCTGTCAACCCAACCACTGGTTAGTACACTCATACCCCGTTGGCGTCCCCTTGCCGCCACAATCCCGATTAGTCGGCCTTCAATGGGAAAAGGGAATTCCCGCGCGAAAATCGACTATAAAGGCTGGTATCTTCTTTGTCCATATGCCAGCGGGAACAACACAGTCCCTTCCTGCATCAACCCTGGGGTAAATCGTTTGAAGCCAGTCCGGGTTATGCTACAATATCCTCTCGCTAACAGGAACGGCTCTTCCCGAATCCAAAAGCGCAGTAGATCTTACCTCGCCATTTAAAGCACCGGAGGACTGACATGCAGATCGTCTTCTTGAGCAACGAGTTTCCGCCAGAGACTTACGGAGGTGCGGGCGTGCACGTGGACTACCTGAGCCGGGAGCTGGCCAGGTGCGAGTCAGGAGCCCACAGCATCAGGGTCCTCTGCTTTACACGGGACCCGCAGGTGCGGGAGCCCAACATCCGGGCCCAGGGATTCCCCCCGCGCAAGGAGGACTTTCCCGGAATAGAAGCAATCCGGAGCAAGATACTCTCCATCCTGCAGAGCAATCTGGAGTTTGCCGCAGCCATGGAGGATGCTGATGTAGTGCATTGCCACACCTGGTACACCCATCTGGCGGGCTGCCTCATCCGGGACTTGTTCCAGGTTCCCCTGGTGCTGACCACGCATTCCCTGGAGCCCAACCGCCCCTGGAAGGAACAGCAGCTGGGAACCGGGTATCAGCTGAGCACCTGGCTGGAAAAGAGCGCCTACCAAAAAGCGGACGGAATCATTGCCGTCTCGGGATACATGGAAAAAGAAGTGCAAAAGCACTACCTAGTGGATCCCGGCAAGGTGCAGGTCATCCCCAACGGGATCGACACCCGGGAATACAGCCCTATAGAAGATGCGGAAACGGTTCGGTCCCTGGGAGTCGATCCCGAGCTTCCCTACATCCTTTTTGTGGGCAGGATCACCCCGCAAAAAGGGATCTTCCACCTCCTTAACACGGTCCCTCGCCTGCTACCGGGCACCCAGGTGGTCCTGTGCGCCTCCAGCGCGGACACCGCGCAGATGCGCCAGGATTTACAACGTCAAGTAGAGGAGATCCACAGGAACACGGATAACCGGGTCATCTGGATCGAGCGCCACCTGCCGCAGTCGGAGATGACCCCCCTTTACTCCCTGGCCCGGGCCTTTGTCTGTCCCTCGGTGTACGAGCCCTTCGGCATAATAAACCTGGAGGCCATGGCCTGCGGCACCCCGGTTGTAGCTTCCGAAACCGGAGGTATTCCGGACATAGTGGAGCACGGCCGAACCGGGTACCTTGTTCCCCTGCATCCGGCCTCGGAAAACAATCCGGAGCCGGCGGACGCGGAGTCCTTTGCCAGCGGCCTTGCGGAAGCGATGAACAAGGTGCTGGCCGCCCCCGAGCTGGCAGCAGCAATGGGCAGAAACGGTCTGGAGAGAGTCAGGCGATATTTTTCCTGGTCCTCGGTGGCAGAGCAGACCCTGAAGTTCTATAGAAGCCTTGGCCCCGCAAAAGGGCATTGAAACGGCATACCCAAAGGCCAAATCTCAAAGGACCCGGCAACCAAAAGTTGAACTGCTGAGCAAACAGTGCCGGAAGCGGCTCTCTGAGATCCCGGGGTCAATCACCCCTGCTCGCTCAGAGTGAACTCCCAGGCGCACCAGTATTCCTCGGGGTGCTCGTCCGGCGGGCCGCATATGCATCTGGTCTGGATGCGGGGATCCACTGTCCTGGCGAACTGGGAGTACTCCACCATTCCCACCGGCTTGCAGGGGAAGTCCGACAGGCCCCTGCGCTTGCGGGCAGCCTGCACCCGGCAATCCACCATCTGGAAGACCACCCGCTTGTCGGTGGCCTCCACGCAGCGCTGCTTGTTCAACCTGGCATACATGCGGTGCTTGAGACAGGTCACCAGGGCCGGAATACCGCCTCCCTGCTCTATTCCCAGACGATTCATGATCCGCTTGGCCTCCACCTGGGTAAAGGTCTCCCATGCCTTGCGATCCGCTTCAATAGCCGCATCCATGCCGTGCTCCGACTCCACCGCCTGGAACCAGAGGCCGTCGTGAGCCAGCCAGTTCTTGGCGTCATCCAGGATAATCTGTACGAGCTCCTCTTTGTCCAGATCGTAGAGAAGCTGCACCCCCTCGTCCAGAGAGGCGCTTTCCAGGTCCGGTCTCTTGTTGCCTGTTTCCGTCATGTTCCCCCTCCTTGATTATTATACAGCACAAAACGGGGACATCTGGTCCGGGAAAAAGGGCTAGCCCCCCACCGCCTGAAAGCCCACCTTGCGCAGCACCCACATGAGAGGGCAGAAGTCGGTTACCGAGGACTGTACCAGATTCAGCCCCACCGCCAGGGTCAGCAGCAGCCACCACTGCGAGGCGAACAACCACAGCAGCAGGCTGACCAGGATAAGCACTCCCCAGAAACCCCGCAAGATTCGATGAATATCCATGCTCTCACCTCCTTGGCCCGAGTTCAGGTTGATATTACCCTCATCTGCATCCATTTCGCGCAGGCAAGGCATCCAAACGAATGCGGGCCAGGCCCTCAAGTTCCTCGCTCAGGTCCAGGGCCCGATCAATGCTTGCCGCCCAGCAAACCAGCCCGTGCCCCTGCAGAAAAATCGCCCTGCTGCGCTGCGCCTCCTGGCCCACTGCTTCGGCCAGCTCCAGGCTCCCCGGATCCTTGGGCTCTAACGTTGCCATGCGGGAGGCGAAAACATCCGCCTCGTACAGGGGCAAATCAAGCAGGCTCCCGGACAGGCAAAGACTGAGGCTCAGCAGGGCCGGGGGATGGGTGTGCACTACTGCCCCGGCCATGGGCTGCCGGGAATAGATGCTGGCATGCATGTGCCCCTCGGAGGACATGCTTTCCGGGCATTGCCCGGGAAGGGAATCCAGGGCCACCCGCACCAGATCCCCGGGCTTCAAGCGGCCCTTGGCGCTGCCCGAGCAGGTGATCACCATCTCCCCTTTCGCGGCCAGCAAACTCAGATTGCCGTTTCTTCCGCTCACCAGCCCCCTTTGCCAGGCGTCGCGTCCGGCCTGCCGCAGGGTTTGGGCCGTATTGGGATCAATTCCCTTCCCCCAGGGCTGCTCCTGGCCTTCCTCCTCCATCAGCGGCTTGATGTCCACTACCGGAGTCTGATCCAACACTTCCAGGGGATGCACGGTGAGGCAAAGATCCTCGATGTTCAGTATTCGGCAGGGATGCAATCCCAGGGGATTGGGACGATCTGGGGAACGCGTGGCCATCACCCCGCGCAGGGGCCTGCTGCTATCCCCGCGGGGGTGGCATTTGAGCACCGAGCGCTCGGCCAGATGCATCCAGGTGATGAGCTGGATCTGCTGCCCGACGTACAGCCCCTCGAGGGCCTGCCTGTATTCCTGTTTCACCCTTATTTCCGCCGGCGGCAGAGTTGCCTCTGCCTGTTTCGGGCACTCGCTTTTTTCTCTGAGACAGGAGCGAACAAGCCCCAAGGGACGCAGCAGATAATCCCCCATTTCCCCGCTCATGGACTTTTACCCCCGCAAATGATCGTAGCCGCCCTCAGGCACGGCCTCGCCGTTCAACCGGATTCCCGGATCCCGGGTCACTCTTCCTATGATCCTTGCTCCGGGCAGAACACTGTTCAGGTCGCAGCGAAAGAAGGGAGCCAAGGCGCCCAGGAGGGCGTATTCCTCTCCTCCCCGGAAGGCGAAATCCACCGCGGTCATGCCCTCTTGCTCCGCATGGGCCACAACTTCCGGATGCAGGTCCTGCTCGGAAAGCCACAGGTCAGCTCCGAGCCCGGGGCTCAAGAAACGGGGCACATCCTTGGCCAATCCGTCGGAGACGTCCATCAGGGCCTTGACCTGGGGCACGGCCTCCAGCCGCCGGGCCTGATCCACAAACACGCTCGGCCGCAGATGAGCCTGTATAGCCTGGGGAAATTCCGAAGTATTCTTCCCGCTGCCCAGGACTTCCAGTCCTGTGGCGGAAAGCCCGGGTTGGCCCAGCAAGAAGAGAAGATCCCCGGCAGAGCAGTTGCCCCGCGTTAGGTAACGCTGACCCGGAGTCCCCCAAATGGTGATTCCTATCCCCAGTTGGCGGGAGCGGCTGAGATCGCCTCCGGCTAGATAGATCCCGTATTCCCCTGCCAGATCGGCCAGACCCCGGAAGTATTGCGGCCAGAAATCCTCCGGTAGATCCTGGGGCAGGAGAAGATTGAGAAGAAAGCCCTCTGGAGTTGCACCCATGGCGGCAATATCCGAGAGGTTGGCTGCCAGGCCCTTGTGGCCTATGTCCTGCGGGGAGAAATAGTCCCGGGAAAAGTGGACCCCCTCCAGGAAAAAATCCGAGGACACACAGAGGCGATCCCGGCACTGCAGCACCGCACAGTCGTCTCCCCTGCCCAGAAGCAAGCCACTGCCCTGTCCGGGAAAATACTCATCTATGAGAGCCAGGAACTCCTCTTCCGATTTAGCGCTCATAATCGATACCATACTCCATAACAACTCATCTTTTTTGACGGTCGGGGATATATATATCATAGCGAAAGCCCCGACCCCAAACGCTGTGCACCGGACTATTGCCCCCCGCAGAGAGCGCTTGCCCCTTGCGGGGCCTTTTCACCACAACCCTGCGGCCGGCCAGGCGCAGGGAGAGCCACAGCATCTCCTCGGGGTCACCTTCCCCGCCCTGGGCAGCCAAGCGCAGAATGCGCATGGCCTTGCGCTCTTTTCCCTTTCTCCCCTTGACTGCCGGGAACAAAGGATCCATATAGATAACATCCGGACAAGTGAAGTTTTTTTCCCCGGACTTCAAGGCATGCAGAGCTATAATCGCATCCCCCCATTGCGGCAGGATTCGAAGCGCAGCCCAAAGGTGGTCCAAGCCAACGCGGGACCAGGCATCCGCCAGGCACAAGTAGACCGGAAGGCTCTTTTCCCAGGCTAGAACTCTATGCCCGAGAGCGGCCAGGAGCCAGGCGTCTTCACCCCAGCCTGCAGTGAGGTCCCAGATCAGGAGCCCCTTGCGCCGGCGCTTGCCTTCCACCGCCCGCAGAAGGGGCTGTCCGGAGCGCTTTCCCCAGGGGGAGGAGATGTCCATCCGACTCCAGTCCGGAAGGTAAACACTACCGGGATCCTTGCCCTGCAGGGCATCAATTTCGGCAAGCCCCAGTCCTCGCTCTTGGACCACAAGCACAGCATCCCGGACAACAGAGGAAAGCAGGCAACCGTAATCGCGCAGGAGGCGCTCCGCCCGTTGTCTGCAGTGCCTGCTTTCCTCCAAGGCTCGCACAGCCTGGCTAAACCCTGTAGAGGCTAAATTATCCTGCATGTAACAGCATGATACATCCATTTTCCATACTCTTCAACGCCTTGTATACGCTGAAAATCAAAATATTCGGCCAGAACGAGCAGCACCGATTTGCAGTATCTGTTCTGTCTCTGATAAACTATTGCAATCCATAAAACACACAGGAGCGCCACATGTTCAAGCACATCCTTGTCCCCACGGATCTAACCCAGCGCACAGAGGAAGCCGTCCGTCTCGCCCTGGATATGCAGCGCAGGTGCTCTTCTACCCAGGAAGAGCAGGGGAAGGTCTCCCTTCTCTACATAATAGAAAGGGTTGCCGAGGATGTAGAGGAGGATTTCTCCGACCTGTACGCAGAGCTGGAATCCAAGGCCTGGGACAAGTTCGAGGAGATAGTGCCTGAGCCCGATGTGCCCGTGGAAAAAAACGTCGTCATCGGGCACAG
>CAYSPQ010000056.1:0-8189 GCA_964432965.1 uncultured Desulfohalobiaceae bacterium | reverse complement strand
TATTGCTATAATGCAAAACAAAAGTCACAAGTCTTATGCCCTGTCCAAGTGCAAAGCTCCACCTAGCACTTTTGTGCGGAGGTCCGTCCGCGGAAAAAGGTATCTCCCTCAATTCCGCGCGCTCGGTGATGGACCACCTCCGCACGGAAAATGTGAGCATCCTCCCCGTCTATTTCGATTCCAGCAAGCAGGCTTACCACATATCCAGGGCCCAGCTTTACAGCAACACCCCCGCAGACTTCGACTTCAAGCTAAGGAGAGAAGGTTCTCCTCTTGGCAGGGAAGGGCTGGAGAAGCTCCTGCGTTCCTGTGATCTCGCCTTTCCGGCCATGCATGGTCCCTTCGGAGAGGACGGTGAGTTGCAGGAGATTTTGGAAGAGATGGGCGTTCCGTTTGTGGGCAGCGGCTCAGACTGCTGCAAGCGGGCCTTTGACAAGTTCCAGGCCTCCCGCGAGCTTGACGGGGCCGGATTCCACACCCTGCCTTCTATCCTGCTGGAATCCTCCGAAAACAATCACCGGGTTAGGATAGAGGAGTTCTTCGAGGCCCAGAAGATGGAAAGGGCAGTGGTGAAGCCAGCCCGGGGCGGCTCGAGCATAGGAGTGTTTTCCGTGTCCACCCCTTCCCAGGCACTGGAGAGGGCGCGCTTCCTTTTTTCCCGTGGCCTGGATTACCGGGTGGTCGTGGAGCCTTTTGCGGAAGGGGCGGAGTTCACCATGATGGTCATTGAGGGTGGCGACGGCTCGCCGGTAGCCCTGCCGCCCACGCGGATAGAGACGGACTATACGAATCACCAGATATTCGATTTTCGCAAGAAGTACCTTCCCACCCGGCAGGTGAAATGGCACTGCCCGCCGTCATTCGGGAAGGAGACGACGGAGAGCATCCAGGAGCAGGGAGAGCGGATATTCTCCCTTTTCGGAATGAGGGATTTCGCCAGACTCGACGGCTGGGTGCTGAGAAGCGGCGGAATCTGGTTCTGCGACATCAATCCGGTCAGCGGAATGGAGCAGAACAGCTTTCTATTCCAGCAGGCATCGCGGGTGGGCATGACCCATGCCGATATCTTCGCCCACATTGTGGCCCGGGCTTGCACCAAGCACGGCATTCCCTTTTCCTTTCCCTGCAGGTGGACAGGGGAAGGGAAGAAGAGGGTGAACATAATAATGGGAGGGGGTAACTCCGAAAGGCAGGTCTCCCTCATGAGCGGCACCAATGCTTGGCTGAAGCTTCGCAGCTCGGAGAAGTACGAGCCCCGACCCTTCCTTTTGAGCCCGCGGGGAGATGTCTGGCAGCTTCCCTATCACCTTTGCCTCAACCATACCGTGGAAGAAATAGTGGAGAACTGCGAGAGATACGAGAAGAGCAGGGAAAGGGCGGAAGAGCTCGAGCAGCGCTTCCGCTCGCGCTTGGGGCTCGCTTCTGCCAAGGATGAGAGGGAGTTCTTTGCTCCCAGCAGGATGAGCATGAAGGAGTTCCTGGACAACTCTCCTTTTGTTTTTCTTGCCCTTCACGGGGGGAGAGGAGAGGACGGCACCCTGCAGAGGGAGCTCGAGGACAAGGGCATAGGCTTTAACGGTCCTGGCTCGGATGTGTCCCGCCTCTGTATGGACAAGTGGGAGACTGCCAGGTTTGTCCAGGAGGCGGGGATAGAGGGAGTGAGCCCCATTCCGGGAAAGAGGATAAAGAGCGAGGAGGTGCTGGAAGCGGAGGAGAGAGAAGTAGAGAGCCTGTGGGAGGAAGCCAGGCAGGAATTCGGAACTGAGACCTTGATCGTGAAGCCGGCGGCGGACGGCTGCTCCAGCGGCATTGTTCACTTGTATTCCGCTAGCGATCTTTTCCGCTACGCAGGGCTCCTGCGACAGAAGGCGCCTTTCATCCCGCCCCATACCTTCAGGAATCAACCCAGCAGCGTGGAGATGCCCACGGAAACCCCGGAGAGCCTCATCCTGGAAAAGTTTGTCAGAACCGATGCTCTGGAAGTGAAGGACAACAAGCTCTACCACCGGGAGAGAACCGGGTGGATCGAGAGCACAGTGGGTGTCCTGCAGGAAGGGGAAGGGATAAGGGCCTTAAATCCAAGTATAACAGTGGTGGAGAGCGATGTTCTGACTGTGGAGGAAAAGTTCCAGGGGGGCACTGGTGTGAATATTACCCCGCCCCCGCCGGAGCTGGTTTCTCCTTCGGCAGTAAGGGAGGCCAAGACAAGAATAGAGAAGCTGGCGGAAAGGATGGGAATAGAGGGGTACTCCAGAGTGGACATCTTCCTGCAGAGAAGGAGTGGAGAAGTGCTCGTTATAGAGGTCAATACCCTGCCCGCCCTAACTCCTTCCACAGTGCTCTATCACCAGGCCCTTGCCCAAGATCCGCCCGTATTTCCCGCCGAACTTCTGGAAAGAATCATCCGCAATAGCGGTTATTGAGCTTTCGGGATGGCTGCTTTTTTCACATGAATGGGGGATCTAGAGCGGATATCTGCCCAGAGGTAAGGCCTGCCTCTGGAATTAGGCAGGAAGTGGGTCCCTGATGCTCAAGTACATACACAATCCTTGGATCTTCACTCGTTCCCTACCCTGCTTGACTCCGGCATCGAATTTTTGCCTCCCGTTTCAGGCTTGGCAGAATAAGCTGAACCTGATCTGGAGGAGAATTCCTATTCGTGCTTGGTTCCTGTTCGAGGACAGCCTTAGACATGCTTGTCCAACGTAAGATCTAGCAGCAGGCATCCGGAACGAAAACCCTTCGCAGAACGGGCACTCTTGCCAGCCAGGCATAGAGCACGGCCTGGGCGCAGCCCACTCCCTGCTGCACCTGAATGGCCCCTGCGGGACAGTTCAAGGCGCAGGCCCCGCATTCCATGCAGGCTCCGGGGTCTTTACATTCGGCCTTATTCCGCCCCAACTCGAAGACCTGGTGCGGGCAGACCTCGAGGCAGGCGCCGCATCCGATGCACTTGCCAGGATCGTATTCCAGGGTGGATTCTTCCAGATAGCGAAATCGCAGCACAGATGCTTTCTCCTCTTCTGTCCAGCTAACGTTCGTCCGAAAGCTAGCTGGACGTTTCTTTGTATGAAAATGTGTTTAACGTTTTGAGTCAGCTGAAAGAACATCAGGTAGAAATAGTGGCTTAGGGTGCTGATAGCCGGTTTCAAATGGATGCTTGCTGTGTTCCTATCCAAGTACTGGCGGGTATCAGCACACTAAGCCACGATTTCAATTCACCTTTTCCTGCTTCGTTGTGCCTGTGCCTGCGCAAGCATGAGGGTTTTTGGGCTAAATCCAGGGCATAATCAGCCAGATGGCGACTGCAATGAAAAGCAGGCCTCCCTGCACTGGCATATAGCGCCGCATCTCCCGGTCCACTCCGGAAAGGGAGGTAAACGGGGTAGAGCCGGTGTAGTGCATGGCGAACCATGAGGCGAATGCGCTGCAGGCCATAAGCGGAGGCAGTGCCATAAGCGCGCTTCCGGACAGGAGAGCGGCAGGAAAAAGGCCGGTGATCGCCCCGGCTGCCAGTCCTTTGGCCGCAAAGGATCGCAGGGGAATGTGGGGCAGAAGCGCCGGAACCAGGAATACGCCGGTGGCGAATCCGAGCAGGACCACGGCGTATGCCCCAAGTGCGGCTCCCAGGATTCCCGAGAGGCTAAAGCCGCCCGGGCCCAGGACCGCCAGGAGCAGGCAGGCCAACAAGGCCCACATGAGAAACTTGCGGGCTCCGTACACTTCCACCAGGGCCACCACCAGACGCTGAGCGAGCGGGAAGCGCACAAAGCGCATGTCCCGGCTGGCCTGCATTCCGGAATCCAGGAATTCGGGCAGATCCTCTATGCGCACCGGGCCGAAGACCCCGGAAAAGCCGCAGAGTTTGCCCAGCCTGTGAGCGGCTACTGAAGGTCCCGCCAGCTGGGGCAGAATCAGCCTGCGGTGGGATACTATTTTGTCCAGCCCGGTCAGGCGAACCATCCGGGCAACCTCCTCAGTGCTGAAGCTCTGCTTTCCTGCGGCACACCAGACGTTGATCCCGTATGTTTCTAAAACAAGAAGCCAGCAGGAGCGCCCGTTCAGCTTGCTACGCACGGTGTCGAAGGTCAGCTTGAAGTTACCGGTGACCAGTACTGGGCTGTCCTGGTCCGGCTCCCCCAGGGCGTACAGGCCAGGAGAAATGCGGTAGCTGTCCCTGCCCACTCCCAGGCGCACCAGGGCGGCCCATAGATGATCGTAAGGACTCCACCTGGGGCTTACCCTGGGAACCAAGCCTGCTGGGGTGCTACACCAGCCCTGCACGAAATGCCAGGCCCTGAGGCCAGCCTGTTCGCCCGCCGCCTCCGGCGGCAGCTCGTTGCGCGGGCCTCAGCAGGGAGCATCCTCTGCGGGCTCCGCCACCCGGGGGGATTCCCCGCGCAGATCCCGCAGCATTCCGGACTCCCCAGCTGTCTCCAAGGAAGCCCGGGCAAAGCCGTGCTCCGCTTCGCAGCAGCTCTGCTCCGTCTCCCGGGTCTGTTCCTGCCGCACCTGCAGTGCGGCTGAGGAGGAGTCTCAGGAGCCGCCTGCGGGCCGTGCCTCGTTTGCCATATCCTGGATATTTGTCCTGTCCGGATCTTTTGCTCTCAATCCCTCTCTCCTTTTTTGCCTTTCCAGGCCCGGGGAAATCATCCTTCCTCCCTGGCCTGAACCAAGGCGTCGGCGGTTTCCCGCCAGGCTTCCACCGCCACGCGGTAAGCCTGCCTTCCCCTGGGTGTCATCTCGTAAACCTTGCGCCTTCGTCCGGAAACGATCTCCTCCCGGCAGGTAACGTATCCACCCCGCATAAAATCCTTGAGGACAGGGTAAATACCTGCCTGGGTGGGGGAGCAGCATCCGCTGGTCAGATCGGAGATTTTCTGGGCGATGGCATAGCCGTGAGCTGGCCCATTATACAGCACGCGAAGGATAAAAAACCGGGACAGGGCCATCTTGAGCAGCCCGTTCCAGTATTTGCCGTCCAAGTACAGATCGTGACCCTCTTCGGTATATGTAGTACATCTATGCATAGCCCTTTTATATATTGTAAGTTGCGATCAGTGTCAATACAGCTTGATGCCCGCACTGTCGCCGTCAGGCCTTTGCCGTAGCAGTGGCCCGGAGGTGAATACAGAAGATTTATACCCGGATGTGCAACTTGTGCAAGCACGGGTTGGTGAAATGTGCAAGTACACTCACAAGGTGGTGGCCGGTTGATTACTGTCGGGCTACACAGGGCTGGTTTTGATTCGGGGTATCCAGTGCCCTGATCCCCTTGCTCGCGGCAAGAGCAAACAGGGAAAGTTCCCGGTTTTGCGGGAAGCCTTGTTTGTGCAAGCGTTGTTGTAGATCAAGGGAAAGGATGGTACTATGAAAAATGTACACAAGCGGTTTAACCATTTCCCCTGCCATGTCCCCAGGAGGATATCATGTGTTCGCAAGAGAGTCCTCGACCCCGAGAGTTTCTGGACAATCTGAAAAAGCCCCTGCCCTTGTGGAGAAAAAGCGGTCTTTTCTTTCGCAACACCCTGCTAAAGCTGGCAAGATTGCGTTCCTGTTGCGGCAATTACGGGGAACCGGGTTGTTGAATCGGAAAAAAGCCAGCCGGTTCGGCTGACTGACATTGCAGGGGGACAAGGGCAAGGGGCGGGAAGACAAGGCAACCCGACTGTTCAGGTGTGTCCCGGATCCCTCCCTTTCATGCTTCTTCGCCCGAAGGCCAGCTGTCCCCGGCATTCAATACCAGCACTGTGACATTATCCTTGCCTCCGGCGCTCAAGGCCTTGCCGGCCAGTTCTTCAGCCGCTTCCTGAGGGTCCTCCGCAAGGGAGAGTTTAATATGCTCCTCAGATACGTGCCTGGTCAGCCCGTCAGTGCAGAGCAGCAGCTTGTCTCCCGCAAGTAGCGGAAAGATGCCCTTTTCCGGTGTAGGGGTGGAGCAGCCCACGCACTGATCCAGCATGTTGCGCAGGGGGTGCCTGGAGGCTTCCTCCAGGCTCAGGGTGCCGTCGTCTATTAGGTCCTGCACGAAGGTGTGGTCCGTGCTTATTCTGCTCAAATGTCCATCCCGCAGGAGGTAAAGCCTGCTGTCGCCAACATGGGACCAGTAGACAGCGCCGCCGTGCAGCGCCGCCACGGTGGCTGTTGTGCCCATGCCCTCCAGATCGGTAGCAAGTTCAGCCTGTTCCTGTATCCTGCCGTGAGCCCTGAGCAGCAAATCGCTGAGATCCTCCTGATTCGGATAGACTTCCAACCGGGCGTTATCCAGCGCTTCTATCACCATTTGAGCAGCGGTCTCTCCGCCCTTTACACCGCCCATACCGTCGGCTACCGCCACCAGGAGGCCGTCAGGCAGGTTGCGAACAAGGTAGCGGTCTTGGTTGACCTCTCTCTTGTATCCCGTATAGGAAACGCCACGGGCCTGCATATCCTCTCTCCTGTTATTCCTGAAGGTTTAAGACTGTTCTGAACCCTACTCTATCGAAGGCTTCCCAGGCCCGTCGCTTCAAATAGGTTTCGCGGTCCTCCAGGTCTCCGATATCCCCGTGGATGTGGAACTCCACCTCTTCCTCTTGCACGGAAAGGGTCCATTCATTGACGTTTTCTCCCAGCCCCCGCAATCCCAGGGCATTGGGTCGGCTGGCGGCTACGCTTTGAACATGGTTCTCTGCGGGGACCCTATCCGGTTCCATGGTCATGTCTGGATGCTGCATTTGCTCCATATGCTGCATATGTAGGGAGAGGGGGTCCGGCGGGCCTTCCTGCGGCTCTGCCCGGACAGCGCGCTCCCACTGGGACATGGTGGGAAGATCCCTTCCGTGGTATTTGGCGTAGGCCCGGGCTCCGGCTGGAGTAACCCGCACCACCGGATTGGAGGCCTTGCCCGGCCTAATGCTGAACTCCCCGTCCCTGTAGACTATCGGCTCGTATTCCTCCACAACTTCTCCCAGTAGCAGCCAAACCTGTCCATTCCTGACCACAGCCCCGTCCTCCACCTCCACTCCCTCCACGCTGAGCAAGAAGTCCACATACATATTGTTGGTGATCTGTGTCTCGTCCATGTAAAAGCTGTCTGCCGAATCCGGGGAAATCCCGACCTCCTCATCCGCTTCCGGCCGCTCCTGGCCAAGCTCCTCGCCGGGGACAAGGAGCAGGCTCATCCCGTCGCTTCCGGTTATACGTTCCGGATAGGAGGATGGGACTTCCTCTATATCCGGTGCTGGAGTGGGTCTGGGATCAGTGAATTCAAAATCGAGAGTCTCCGCTACCAGAGGGCTGAGCCCTGCAGTTGGGGCGTCCTCCTGCGGAGATTCCATGGAGATCAGGTGCAGTGTGAAGGCGGTGATCAGGGCAAGGATCACTGCACCGGAGATGCCTCCGGCGAGCATTAGCTGTCTGCGGTGTTTTTTGAATGCTGGAAATCTGGCTGAATGCTCGGACTGTCCCACTATCTCTTCAAGCTCCTGCCGGAGGGTATGGACCGAAGGGGTGCGCAAGTGCCTGTTCCTTGCCGTGGCATTGCGTATTACCTTGTCCAGCTTGCTGAGCACCCTGGTGGAAGGAGAGCTCAAGCCCACTGTGAGGAAGGGCTTGTCCCGCTCCTGGGTCATTTTGCCCTCGATCGCCTCGTAAAGGATCTTTCCCAGGGAATAGACATCGGTGCGGGAGTCGGTGGTGGCAAGATCCAGGAACTGTTCTTCCGGCATGTAGGGGGGCGTGCCTATAATGTGATAGCTGCGTGTTATTCCGTCCATATGATGGCCGCCCGCCAAGCCGAAGTCGGCAATCTTGGGGGTTTTTTCGTCTATCAGCACATTCTCCGGCTTCATGTCCCTGTGCACCACTCCTCTGGCATGGACCTCCTCCATGCCCTGTAGCACGGGAAAAAAATATTTCTGCAGCCAGTTGACTATTGCCTTTTCGTCCTGCCCAAAGCCTTCTTCTGGCATGGTTTGGCGCAGGGTAGGGCCGTGGATGTATTCCATCACGATGTAGTCCAGGCTTTGCCCATCCGCCTGGAGTTGGTCGAAGTCGAAGACCTGCAGCACATTGGGGTGGCTGATGCTGGCCATGACCTGAACCTCGCGCCGGAAGCGCTGCAGCTCGGATGCGTATTCCTCGTCTTTTCCCTCGAGGCTCTCCAGGAATTCCCTGGACATGACCTTCAGGGCAACCCGGCGGTCCAGGCC
>CAYSPQ010000055.1:0-8242 GCA_964432965.1 uncultured Desulfohalobiaceae bacterium | reverse complement strand
CCCTCTCCACCATGGAGGCCAGGGTAACCACCCGATACAGGCGCTCTTCCCCGGGGGGATCCTCAGGCCAGAGATTCTCCTCCGCCTGTTTCCAGAACTGCTGGAGCATGGTTTCCACTATGTGGGAAGCGTTCGCCCTCTGCCTGGAGAAGTGGTAGGTTTCCGGGAACAAGAATCCCTCCGCCGTGTCTCCGGCAATATTGTATCTATCCAGCAGCTCTTGATCTTCCACTTGTTCGGCAACTTCCTGGTACTCGGCTAGACCTGAGTTGTCCACTATGCGAGCGACTTCCCACCAAGTGGATCCTTCCGGAATACTTACGCGGTGCAGAAGCTCCTTGCCCTCCTCCAGATGCCTTAACAGCTCCATGCGGGACCATTCTGTGTGCACACGGTACTCTCCGGCCTTGAGCGTGGTCATCTTTCCGGAGACCCTGGCCAGGACCTTGAACCAGAAGGTATCCTCTATGACCCCCTCTTCCTGGAGCTCGGAGGCAACTTGAGCAAAGCTCCATCCCTTCTGGATCTGGATTATTTTTTCCTCTCCGGGTTTATGAATGGGAGAGTATCCGTAGCTGATAACGTGGTGCGCGCCCCAAAGGCCGACAAGCAGGACGGCTAGAACGAGGAAGGAAAGGATGTATTTGCGCATGCCTTAATGAAAAAAGTTTTACTGAGGTTGATTTTTGCTTTGAACAGCTAGTTCTGCCTGGTGGCTCATTCAGGAGCCCAATTATACAGATAACGCAATAAAATCTCAACAGCCGCCTGCTGATCCACGATATCCCTGCGCTTGCCGGGAGGAACACCGGCGTCGCGCAGTTTGGCTTCTGCCTCCTCCGTGGTGTGCGACTCCTCTATCAAGTAGACGGGAATATCCAGACGCCGCTCCAGACTAGCGCGAAAGTTCTCCACCTGTCGGGTGCTCAGTGTGCGCTCCCCGTTCAGACCCAGGGGGTGTCCCAGCGCGATGGCGGTTACTCCGCGCTGCCCCACCACCTCGATTATCTCGCTGAATACCTGGTCCCTGGTGCCTCTGTGGATGGTTTTCACCGGGAAGGCCATGCTCCCTTCTTCGTCGCTAACGGCCAGACCTATCCTTCGGATACCGTAGTCTATGGCCAGAATCTTCATGATACCGTTTCTCGGCTCGCGCAGGAGAGAATTTTTTCTATGGCCCTGTCTCGCCATTCTGAGCCCAGCTGTAGCCGGGCCAACAGCTCCAGGGTGTGCAGCATCTCGTGGGTCCATCCTTCTCCGGCCAGTATTCTGGAAATGCCCACCTTGCAGGAGGGGCAGCCGGTGACCAGGGGTAAGTGCCCGGGGTGCTCTAGCAGGTCCTTGCGCAGCTGCTCTGTTTTTCGCCTGCGCAAAGTGCCGTAGATCCGCGGGGAGGTCATGGCCCCCAAGCCGCTTTCGCCGCAGCATCCCGGGGTTATCGAGACTTCCGTTCCCAGCAGCTCGGACAGCTCTCGGGCGTATTTCGAGCCTCCCTCGCTGGGAGGCGTCCCCTGCCATTCCTTGTGACAGGCTGGTTGATAGAGAATGCGCCGCGGGCTGCCAAGCCCGGAAAGTTCCAGGTTCGGCAAGCCCTTGTCGGATCTGACTACCGCCTGGACCACATCTTCGAATTGCAGGGAGCTGTGAATGCGTCGTTGCAGCCTGAAATCCTGCAGGGCCTCGCGGCAGGTGCCGCAGGAGGTGAGTAGCGTGCTGACGGGCAGGGACGAATTGTTTGCTTGTTGCAGGAGAAGCTCCAACTTGTGGACCACGGCCTCCCGGTTCTGCTCGTAGAGCTCCATGCACCCGGAAGCCATAAGGGGATAGCCGCAGCACTCTTGCCTGGCAGGTATGATTACGTTTCTTCCGGTGGCCAGCAGAAGATATATGCCGGCCAGACCGATATCCCGGTAGAAGAGATTGGCACCGCATCCGGGAAAATACAGGACAGTGTCCAGGGAGGTGGGGTCCTGGGCAACCGGGGACAAGAACAGATTGCTCCTGTCCGGCTCCAGAGTCTGATCCAGATTGGTGAATCCCAGCTCCGGCCCCGGTCCGCTCAGCAGGGGGTGGTCTGCCTTGTTCCGCAAGCTCTTGGGGAGAAGCCTGCTGGCCCGGCTCTGTATTTTTTGCCCCACGGAGGCGGTTTTAGCTGCGGAAGCCAGCCTTCCCTGCTTGTGGAACAGATAGTGCAGCAGCTTAGTCTTCAAGGGATGGTGCCCGCCTTCCCGGTTTTCCTCCAGGAAGGAGCGAAGACTGAGCATCTGCCGGGGAGTCTGGATCCTTACCGGACAGATATCCGTGCACTTGCCGCAGCCGGTGCACCTTTCCGCCAGATCCTGAAGATGCTGCAACAGCTCCTTTTTGTCCTGGAGATGGCCTTGCTGGGAGAAGTAGTACCCCTCCAGCAGGGCGCCCAGGGAGATGATCTTGTTGCGGGGGTGATACAGGTAGCCCTCCTCCGGATGATACATGGGGCAAACCTGCTTGCATTTGCCGCAGCGGGAGCAGTTCTGGATGCTGTGCAGCAGCTCGATAAGCTTTTCCTTCTGCGGGACAGAGCTCCTCTCCAGATCCTGCAGCAGGCTATTGAAGGAAAATGTATAGGGTAGATAATCCTGGGAGTGGCGGGTGAGCTTATCCGGATTGAATATGTTGTGCGGGTCCACGCGGGACTTGTAGCTGGAGAGCTCTTCTATCCGCTTCTGTTCCAGAAAGCCTATCTTGGTGATGCCGATGCCGTGTTCCCCGGAAACGGAACCCTCAAGCTGCAACACTTTCTGGAACACCTTGGAAGCCGCTTCCTCGGCAAGCCTCAGCATTTCCAGGTCGTTGGAGTTGACCGGGATGTTGACGTGGCAATTTCCGTCTCCGGCGTGCATGTGATTGGCCACCATGATTCTGGTGGAGAAGAGATGTTTTTCCAGTCTCTCCAGCTCCCGGCTCTCCTCGGGATATCTGCTGTGCAGGTCGCGGAAGAAGTAGTGGATCTGCAGCTCGAATTCCTGCTCGGCAAGGTCCTGCGTGGTTATCTCTCCCTTGAGGATGCCGGAAGCAAAGTTTTGTTCCATGTCTATGAACACATCCCCGGGGGGAATGCTCCTGAGATTGGCCACTTTCTGCAGGGCCCTGCGATAAGCCAGGGCAAGGTAGTACAGGTTCAGGTCTTCGATATATCTGGAGAACTCCGGGATGACCTCTATGGGAATCACCACGTCCTCGTTGATCTTGAAGCCGCTCGTGTGCTTGGTTATGGCGCTCAAGCGGTGCCTGTCCTGCCAGAATATCTCTGCCTCCTCCTCGTCCCGGGCCACAAAAACATCCACGTTGTGATATTCCTCGGAAATGCGAAGGATTTCCAGGGTGGTGAACTGCAGGGCCTCCGGATTATTGGAGTCCAGTTGCACCAGAAGCACGGAGATGGGCTCTCCCTCGTAGCGCGAGGACTTTTTCCGGTATTCCACCGCTTGGACGTACTTGTTCCCGAATTCCTCCAGGGCGGACATCTTGACCAGGTTACCCTGTTCCTTGATCTTGTCTCTTAGCCGGACCAGGTCCTTGATCACCAGCATGGCCGTTTGCATGCTGTTGCCGTAGAACTCCAGGCAGAGGGTGCTGCTAAGGGCCAGCTTGTCCTGCAGGATGAAGCAAGACTCGGTGATCACCCCGTCCACCCCTTCTTTTTGCACCCCGGGCAATCCGGAAAGGTACTTGTTGCTCACATCCTTGCCCAGTCCGCTGCTTCGGATGTCCCTTCCGGAAAGCTGCACGCTGTCCACAAATCCGCCGTCCTCGCCGTAGATATCGAAGACTGCAGTTTCCTGGGGAAGGATCTTGTGCCAGGGATGGTTGCGCCTTCTTATCCGCACAATCTCCCCCTGGGGCAGAACCATCTCGTAGCTCAACACATTGTCCAGGGTGGTTCCGTATTCGAAGGCGAAGGGACCTCCTGCGTTCTCGGAGATATTGCCTCCCAGAGAAGAGGAGGCCTTGGAGGCGGGATCCACGGTCAGGAGCAAGCCCTCCTGGGAAGCGGCCCGGATAGCGTCCTGGGTGATTACCCCGGCCTGGGCGCAGAGGAGCTTGTCTTCCGTGTCCACGTATTGAATGGACTTGAGGCGGCTGAGGCTCATGATCACGGAGCGGGGCCGAAGGGGTATGGATCCGCCGGTGAGGCCCGATCCTCCGCCTCTGGGAACCAGGTAAAAGCCCATCTCGTTGGCCAGCTTTACTATGTCCTGCACCTCCCGGGTGCTTCCCGGAGCCGCGATGAACATGGGCAGTTCCAGCCGCAGGTCGGTGGCGTCAGTGGAGAACTGCACCAGCGAGTCCGGGCTGGTGTAGAGGTGCTCCCGGGGCATGATCTCTTTCAGGCTGCGCAGGGCGCGTTCCTTTAGGGCTTGCTCTTGCTGGAATTCCTGCCAGAACTTTTCCAGCCCCCCGCGTATTGTGTCCACATAGTCCCGGGCAATACTGGCCTTTTCCGTTTCCAGGCGCTGGAAGACGCCTTTGCGCACTTCCTCCGGCGGAATAAACGGATTGTAGCGAATGATGAACAACTCTGCCGCTAGGCTGGCAGCCAGATCCTGTACAGACTCCGGCCAATTCTGGAATTCCTGGGAGGAGATCTTCAGTACCCTGTCCGTGAGGTGCTGGTGGGGAAGCGAGATATGTGGATCCTTGTGTGCCATATGCTCCTTTGCTTGGCCTGGGAATAAACGTACAAAATAAACATTTTTTAATGGAAAAACAAGACTCGTACAGCCTTCCTCCGGGGCGTTTTTCACTGAAAAACTCTCATGTCTGCCCAGGCGCAGGCACAACGAAGAATGAAAATGTGAATTGAGATATTGGCTTAGTTGGCTGACAGCCGGTTTCATCCAGACATATGAATGCAGGGATCAGCAGAGGCTGACAGTCTTCCAGCTTCAACAACCTGGATGGCAGGCACTATTCAGCGACAATGACTCGGACGAACGACATCGACGATACCTGTCAGTACTTGGATAGGAACACAACAACCATCCATTTGAAACCGACTGTCAGCACACTAAGCCACGATTTCGACCTGATGTTTTTTTCAGATAATTCAAAACGTTGAACACATCTTCATACAACTCCCTGGGTGGGAAAGGTGTAGCTGTTGCCTTGCCCGGTGCCGGCTCTGCCGGAAGACCGACAGGGAGGCGGGAAAGCTGGTGCAAAGAAGGGGGGAGTCAGGTAAAGTATCTGGCGTAAAAGGTTTGTCCCAGGGAGATGCAGGCATCGTTGGGCGGCAGGGAGGTGTGGAGCAGGGGGGTCAGCCCCTGCTGGCAGATCCTTTTGGGCAGTAGAGTGCTCATGGTTTCATTTTGCATAACACCGCCGCTCAGGGCCACATGCACCAGCCCGGTTTCTTGGCTGAAATATCGGACTGCTTCGGCCAGAGAGCGGCACAGCCCCCGATGGAAGCGGCGGCTTATAATGGAAGGCGGCTGGCCCTGCAGCCAATCTGCATAAACCTGGGAGAAAAGGGAGGCTGTGTCTACAACTGCGGGGCGGATGTCCGTGCGCAAGGGTGCCCGGTATTCTCCGTTTTCGCAATAGTCCTGGGCTGCCTCCAATCTGACCGCCGCCTGCCCCTCGTAGCTTATTTCCCGGGCCAGCCCCAAAAGGGCGGACACGGCATCGAAGAGGCGTCCGCAGCTGCTGCTTTGCGGAGAGTTTATATCCTTTTGCAGCATTTCCCAAGCCATGTCCTGGGCTCGCTGATAGCGGGGAAGCCAGGGCCAGGCAATGTTTTCCGGGTCCAGCTCCAGCTTATGGATAAAGCTTAGCGCCGTGCGCCAGGGCTCCAGGATGGCCTTCTCTCCTCCGGGAAGGGGCAGGGGAAGGAAATGAGCCAGGCGATGGATGCTGCGGCTCTCCATGTCTATGGACAGGAGCTCTCCTCCCCAGAGCGTGCCGTCGTGGCCCAGCCCGGTTCCGTCCAGGGCCAGGCCTAGGCAGGAGCCAGGGAATTCGTTCTCGGCCATCACGGAGAGGATGTGAGCTTCGTGGTGCTGGACCCGGATCAGGGGGAGATGGGGAAATTCGCGGGCCTGGCGCGTGCTTTCGTAGTCCGGATGTAGATCCGCGGCCAGCAATTGCGGCTGCGTATCTAGAATCCGCTGATAGTGGCGGATTGTCTCCTCGTAGAAGGACATGGTTTGCGGATTCTGGAGATCGCCGATGTGCTGGGAAACGAAGGCGTATTTTCCCTTGCTCAGGCAGATAGTGGTTTTGCTATCCGCGCCCAGTCCCAGGATGCAACTGCCCTCCCGGCCGAGAGGAACGGGCTCCGGAGCGAATCCACGGGCCCTGCGGTAGAAAAGAGGGGCTTCCCTTCCAGGCAGGGGCCGCAGGACGGAATCGTCGCAGCGGACCAGGATATCCCGGTTGTGCAATAAAAAGGTGTCCGCGATATCGGCCAGGGCGCCCAGTGCTTCGCGGTTGCCCAGGGCAATGGGCTCGTCGCTTTTGTTGCCGGAGGTCATGACCAGGGCGGGTATGCGCCCGGGGTCCGTCTCGTTGCGGTAAAGACGGAGCAAGATGGCATGCAAAGGGGTATAGGGAAGCATTAGGCCCAGATCCCCTGTTTCCGGAGCCAGATCCGAAGTTAGCGCCTCCGGCTTGCGGGGTAGAAGCACTATGGGACGAATCCTTCCTGCAAGCCAGGTCCTTGCCCGGGGGGAAACCCGGCAGATACGGGCGGCGGTCTCCATATCCGGGGCCATGACTGCCAGGGGCTTGTCCGGTCTTTGCTTGCGGCTGCGGAGCCTGCGCACAGCTTCCGGGTCGTCCGCAGCGCAGGCCAGGTGGAATCCACCCAGTCCCTTGAGAGCAACGATCGCGCCCCGGAAAAGATTGCGGCTAACGTGGGTGGCTGCCTCTAGCCCCCGGAAAAGGATGCTGCCCCTGGAGTCGCAGCTCCATATGCCGGGCCCGCAATCCGGACAGGCGTTGGGCTGGGCATGGAAGCGACGGTCCAAAGGATCTTCGTATTCCCGCCTGCAGGCGGGGCACATGGGAAAGCAGGCCATGGAGGTCCGGGAGCGGTCGTAGGGGATGTCGCTAGTAATGGTCAGCCTGGGTCCGCAATTGGTGCAGTTGGTAAAGGGGTACAGATGCCGCTTGTCCGCTGGATCTTCGATTTCCGAAAGACAGTCCGGGCAGGTAGCTATGTCCGGGCTGATGAGGACGCTGTGGGAGCCGTCTTCCCGGCTCTGTAGGATGCAAAATCCGGAGGAATCCGGATCAAAGGACGTGTGCTCCGTGTGAAGGGAGGATATTTCCGCCAAGGGAGGCAGCCGAAGGCGCAACCGCTCCAGAAAGAGGTCCAGCTCCCGCTGACTTCCGTGGAGCTCTATTTCCACTCCCTGGGAAGTGTTGAGCACGTGACCGGACAGGAATCCCTCGTGGGCCAGTCTGTAGATGAAGGGCCGGAAGCCGACACCCTGGACGCGGCCTTGCACAATGATTCTGCGGCCCTGATGCTTGTCCTTGTTGTTTTCCCTGCTCGCCGGCATTCATTGTTCCCGATACGATATTGGATCAGAATTGCTGCATATCCGGCAATCTAGCTAGTTTTTTTCCCAAAGGTAAAGGGGGGCCGGTTCGCATGCGAAAAGAGAATCTTCCGGATGCGAGCCGGAGACAATTAGCAAGCTCGGTTTTGTCCGCGGGCTTGGACCGTGAGCGAGAACTGATCTCATTCCTCGGCCAGGGCCCGGCAGCGCAGGCGCTTGAGGATCCGTCCCGACTCCGGCCCCAGGCCGCGCTTTTCCGGTGGTAGCCTTACCCTGGAGATCCGTTCCAGATCCCGGCGCCAAAGGCCGGAGTCCGGCTTGCCGGAAACGCAAGCTGCTACTGCCATCATCCTCTCCTCAAGGGATCTTTGCCGCAGATGCTGTAAAAGCTCCACCCTTTCCTGCGGCTCGAGCTGATCGTATTCAGCAGCCTGCCGGATCCAGGCCGATGCTGTCTTTCCTGCTTGCAAGAAGGTGGTGGCCATCTTGAGCCTCTTGCCCAATTCAATGGCCTTGTCTTTGGCTTCATCTGGGTGTCCTGCAGTGCTGCCGGACAATCCCAGGGAGGCGCACAACCCCATCCACACCCGCAGGGAATCGCCGTGCAAACGATCCATGCGCTGGCAGGCCCTGTATAGTTCAACCCGGGAAAAGCTGCTGCCCCTGCAGTCGCTGGAGTTAGATCCGGGATCCAG
>CAYSPQ010000054.1:556-8399 GCA_964432965.1 uncultured Desulfohalobiaceae bacterium | reverse complement strand
GAAAGGGTGAGCGGAACCGTGCGGCTCAAACTCTTCAAGGGCCAGGTCTATCCTTTGGGTCGCTGGTCGCCGTATTCCCTGTACAATCCCCGTTTGGCCACCTTCGAGGAGGACGTCAGCTACAACCAGGCGGATGCGGCGGGATTCATCCGTCTGCAGGGTCTGCGTCTGATCGCGGACGGAAAGTAGCCAGAACAGGCTCCCATAGATAACGGGGCCCAAGCGCCGCTACCGGAACAAGGGACGCAATTCATGTGGAAGGGCAGATTCCAGGAAGACACGCATGAGCTGGTTCAGCGCTTTACCGATTCCCTGCGCCAGGATAGCGTATTCGCTGAGCAGGATATCCAGGGCTCGGTGGCTCATGCTCGCATGCTGGGAAGGCAGGAGATCATCAGCCCCAAGGAGGCGGAGCAACTGGTGGAGGGATTGGAGAGGGTAAGGCAGGAAATCCGCGAGGGCACCTTCCCCTGGCGCAGTGAGCTGGAGGACGTGCATCTGAACATTGAGCACAGGCTTACCGAGCTTCTGGGCGAGACAGGCCAGAAGCTGCATACAGGAAGGAGCCGCAATGACCAGGTGGCACTGGATCTGCGGCTCTACGCGAGCCATAGGGTCAGTGTGTGGCAGCAGGGCCTGCTTGAGAACATTTCCTCCCTTGTCCAACAGGCGGAGAATCACCTGGAAACCATCCTGCCGGGTTACACACACCTGCAGCCCGCCCAGCCAGTGAGCCTGGCCCACCATTTGCTGGCCTACGCGCAGATGTTCCGCCGCGATATGGAGCGGCTCCGGCAGGCCCAGGAAAGAATCCGTGTCTCACCCCTGGGAGCCGCTGCCCTGGCCGGAACAACCCATCCCGTGGATCCGCAGTTTACAGCCCTGGAGCTGGGTTTCGAGAAGGCCTTCTCCAACAGCATGGACGCGGTTTCGGACCGGGATTTCCTGCTGGAGCCCCTTTTCTGCGCCGCCACGATCATGACTCATATGAGCCGCCTTTGCGAGGAGATAATCCTTTGGGCCAATCCCTCGCTGGGATACGTTCGCCTGCCCGACTCCTTCGCCACAGGCTCTTCCATAATGCCCCAGAAGAAGAATCCGGATGTGGCCGAACTGGTCAGGGGAAAGACCGCTACAGTCCATGGATCCCTGCAGAGCCTTTTCACTCTGCTCAAAGGGCTTCCTCTGGCCTACAACAGGGATTTGCAGGAAGACAAAAAACCTTTTTATCAAGCGGATGAGGCGGTTTCCGGGTCATTGGCGATCATGGCCCGGCTGACCGCGGAGATGGGTTTCGATGCGGAGGCCATGCACAGGGCGATCAGATCCGGATTCCTCAATGCGACAGAACTGGCGGATTATCTCGTGTACAAGGGGCTTCCCTTCCGACAGGCCCACGAGGTTACCGGGCGCACAGTTTCCCATGCCGAAGCGCAGGGCAAGGGGCTGGAGGATTTGAGCCTTTCCGAGCTGCAGGGATTTTCTTCCCGGGTAGAGGAGGATGTCTTTACCGCCCTGGATTACTATCAGGCGGTAGCTCGAAGGGAATCGCCCGGCGGGACCGGCTTCAAGGCCGTATCCCGCCAGCTGGAGGAACTCCGGAGTTGGATCAGAGAGGTGGGGAGAGAATTCTCTGTCTAAAGCAGGCTCAATTGCCTTGGCTATTCGATTAATTAGAAGTGGCGGAAGCGTATAGGAGTCGAACCTACCGGCGACCTCTCGGCCGCCCACTGGATTTGAAGTCCAGGCGCCACACCGGTGGCGTAACGCTTCCGCACCAAGCAGACAATAATCATACACTGGCCATAGATCAAGCCCCTTGAACCCCCCTTTTGCAACTGCCTGCCTACTCCGGATTGGACAGATCTGATCCAGGTGTGATAAATAGATAGATTGTGAACAACTCCCAATGAGATTGTCTCCCGCAAGGAATCCTGGAGGCCCTTTTTTCTCTGCGGGAGGACATGCAATTAATTCCCCCTTGGGGTGAAGAAGCTCCTGCCGGTAAGGAGGTGTTTTGAGCAACCTGGCCAGAAATCTCGTTTTGTGGGCCATTATCGCCCTGGTAATGGTGGCCCTTTTCAATATGTTCCATCAACCCCCGGAGCCTGTGGAGGAATTGGCCTATAGCGAGTTCCTGCATCTGGTGGAAGAGGGAGAGATAGCCTCGGTAAATATCAAGGGAGACGAGATAACCGGCAGCTTAACTACTGGCGAGAGATTTGCCACTCATTCCCCCCCGGAACATCCGGACCTCGTGGACAAGCTGACCGCCAAGGACATAAGGATAGAAGCCGAGCCGTACGATGATTCCCCCTGGTATACCGTCTTTCTTTCCTGGCTCCCCATCCTTCTGCTCATTGCGGTATGGATCTTTTTCATGCGGCAGATGCAGATGGGAGGAGGAGGCGGGGGCAAGGCCATGTCCTTCGGCAAGTCCCGGGCCAAGATGTTCACCGGCGAATCCACCCAGATCAAGTTTTCCGATGTTGCCGGGGTTCAGGAGGCCAAGGAAGAGCTGCAGGAGGTGGTGGACTTTCTCAGCAATCCCAAGAAATTCACCCGACTGGGCGGACGAATTCCCAAGGGCCTTCTGCTGGTGGGCGGACCCGGATCGGGCAAGACCCTGCTCTCCAAGGCGGTCGCCGGTGAAGCGGGAGTTCCCTTCTTTTCCATATCCGGCTCGGATTTCGTGGAAATGTTCGTGGGCGTGGGCGCTTCCCGGGTGCGCGATCTCTTCGTGCAAGGAAAGAAGAGCGCCCCTTGCCTCATATTCATCGACGAGATCGACGCCGTGGGGCGGCAGCGCGGAGCCGGCCTCGGCGGAGGCCACGACGAGCGGGAGCAGACTTTGAATCAGCTCTTGGTGGAAATGGACGGGTTCGAGACCAATGAAGGGGTGATCCTCATTGCTGCTACCAACAGGCCGGATGTTCTGGATCCGGCTCTGCTCAGGCCCGGTAGGTTCGACCGCAAGGTGGTTGTTCCCAATCCGGATATAAACGGCCGCCGAGAGATCCTGGAGGTTTACGCCCGCAAGGTGGCCCTGGCGGACACAGTGGATCTGGGGATTTTGGCCAGGGGAACACCCGGATTTTCCGGTGCCGATCTGGAAAACCTGATGAACGAGGGGGCACTTGTCGCCGCCAAGAAGGACAAGGAATTCATTGAGATGGAGGATTTGGAGGCGGCCAAGGACAAGGTCATGATGGGCAAGGAGCGCCGCAGCATCATTCTCAACGAGGAGGAGAAGCGAACCACTGCCTATCACGAGGGCGGGCACGCCCTGGTGGCCAGGCTTTTGCCCAAGTCCGATCCGGTGCACAAGGTCTCCATAATCCCCAGGGGGCAAGCCCTGGGCATAACGATGCAGCTTCCCCTGGACGAGCGCTACAACTACACCAAGGAGTATCTGGAAAACACTCTGGCGGTAATGATGGGCGGAAGAGTGGCCGAACATCTTTATTTGAACCAGATGACTACCGGAGCCAGCAACGATTTGGAGCGGGCCACCAAGATAGCCAGAAAGATGGTCTGCGAATGGGGCATGAGCGAAAGCTTCGGCTCCATGGCCCTGTCCGACAACGGGCAGGAAGTGTTTCTGGGTCGGGAGCTGGTGCAGCACAAGCAATACAGCGAGGAGACTGCCCGCCTCATTGACGCAGAGGTGAAAAGGATAATCCAGCAGGCCTACGACCGGGCTTATGAGCTTTTGCGGGAGAATGAGCAGATAATGCACAACCTGGCTCAAGCCCTGCTGGAAAGGGAGACCCTGAGCGGAGAGGAACTGAGCAAGATCTTGCAAGGGGAGCAGCTCCCTCCCTTGTTCGGCCATACACCCTCCTACGACAGCCAGGGCAGGGCTACCTCTGGCGAGGAAAGCAGAAAGGATCAGACAGTTGACTTCAGCGAGGACGAGGAATTCATCCTGGACGAAGGAGAAGCAGGGGAGAGTTCCTGATGCCAGCTGCCTGGAGATTGGCCGGAGACAGAATTCTGCAGCCTGGATTGTATATAGCCGGGGTCCTTAACGTGACCCCGGATTCCTTTTATGACGGAGGGCAGCATTCATCCAGAGATACTGCCTTGCAAAGGGCCCGCCAAATCTTGGAGCAGGGGGCGGATATTCTGGATGTGGGCGGGGAATCCACCAGGCCCTTTTCCCACAGAGTGGAGCAGGAGCTGGAGGAGCAGCGCGTGCTGCCGGTGATCCAGGCCATGTCCGGGCAGTATTCGGACAGATTGCTGTCCGTGGATACCTACAAGGCGAGGACGGCAGCTCGCGCCCTGGAGGCAGGGGCGGCAATAGTCAACGACGTGACTGCCTGCGGATTAGACCCGGAGCTTGCCGATGTGCTTGTGCACTACCAACCGGGTTATGTACTGATGCACAGCCAGGGAAGTCCGGAATACATGCAGCAGGATCCGTATTATGAGGACCCGGTGCTGGAGATAGCCTCTTTTTTTGAAACGCAGCTGAATCGCTTGATCAAAGCCGGGCTGCAGGAGGACCGCATAGCTCTCGATCCGGGCATAGGCTTCGGCAAAAGGCTGCAGGACAACCTGGCCTTGCTGCGGCAGGTGGAGTATTTCTTTACTTTCGGCAGACCCATCTACATAGGCCAATCCAACAAGTCCCTGTGGCAGAAGCTGCTCGGTCTTCCACCCGGAGAGAGAAAGAATGCCACCCAGGTGGCGACCGCGCTTCTGGCCAGAAAGGGAGTGGACGTGCACCGGGTGCACGAGGTGGATCTAACCCGGCAAACCCTGGAAATCGTGCGTGCCCTGGAGTAGGGTTGCAGGAGAGCTTTACCATGGAGAACAATCTTTTCGGAACCGATGGACTGCGCGGTCAGGTCAACGAGTTTCCCATGCAGCCGGAGACCGTGGTCCGCTTGGGCCTGGCTGCCGGACGCTATTTCCGTAACGGAAAAGGCAGGCACAAGGCCCTCATAGGTAAGGATACCCGACTTTCCGGGTACATCTTTGAATCCGCCCTGACCTCGGGACTTTGCGCCAGCGGGATGGACGTTTACCTGGTGGGCCCCATGCCTACACCGGCCATATCCTTTCTTACCAAGAATATGCGCTGTGACCTGGGGGTGGTTATCTCCGCCTCGCACAACCCTTTCTGGGACAACGGGATCAAGTTTTTTGACCAGGACGGGTTCAAGCTGAGCGACAGAGCAGAACGGGAAATCGAGGAAATGGTCCTGTCCGGGGAAGCCTTCCGGGATTTTCCCGCACCAGGCGAGGTGGGCCGCACCAGCAGAATCCAGGACAGCCCTGGACGCTACATCGTGGCCTTGAAGCACAGCTTCCCCTCTTTCCTCTCCCTGAAGGGTCTGAAAATCGTGGTCGATTGCGCCCACGGTGCTTGCTACAAGGTAGCCCCGCTCGTGTTCCAGGAGCTGGGTGCGGAGGTGATTACACTGGGCTCCGATCCCAACGGGGTGAACATCAACGAGGAATGCGGCTCTCTTTATCCCGAAGCACTGCGAGGGAAAGTTCTGGAAACCGGATCCGACCTGGGGATTGCCCTGGACGGGGACGGAGACAGGGTCATATTGATCGACGAGAAGGGGACCATCGTGGATGGTGATCAGGTCATGGCCCTCTGCGCCAGGGATTTTATGGAGAAGGGCAAGCTTAACGGGGGAAAGCTGGTGGCCACGGTGATGAGCAATATGGCCCTGGAAGTATTCATGCGTGACTTGGGGGGAGAGCTTATCCGAACTCCGGTGGGTGACCGCAACGTGGCGGAAAGAATGCGACTGGAAAGCACTCCCCTGGGAGGGGAGCAGTCCGGGCATATCATATTCATGGATTACAGCACCACGGGGGATGGCATACTGGCCGCCCTGCAAGTCTTGAAAATAATGCAGCAAAAGCAGAAACCCTTCTCCGAGCTATCTGGTATCTTGACCCCCTTTCCGCAAGCCCAGCTGAGCGTTGCGGTAAAAAGAAAGCCGCCACTGGAGAATGCCCCCCGGCTGAGCGAGAGCCTCCGGTGTGCCGAGGAAGAGCTGGGGTCAAAAGGCAGGGTTCTGCTTCGCTACTCCGGGACTGAGCCCAAGGCGAGGATCATGGTGGAAGGCGAAGATCCGGAGCGGGTCAGGTCCCTGGCCCAGGAACTGGCTGACGACGTCTCCCGCTTTCTGGACCAGTAGCTTGGCTCTGGGCTGCCTCTGAATAATCACCACGGAGAGGTGCAATGAAGCCACCTATTTTTATTGCTTTTCAGGCGATATTGATTCTTCTCCTGTTACCCTTGTCCGCAGGAGCCTCCTTCCCGGAAATGGAGGAGATTGCAGAAAAAGTCCGGGACAACTACGAGGGTCTTTCCTCCTGGCAGGTTGATCTGGAACTGGAAAATGGCTCTCCGAGCCGGATTCATTGCTGGAGAAAGGATGATCTGTGGCGCCAGGAGTGGACCCTGGATCAGGACGGCTCCTATCAGATGCTCAGGGCCGCCGTGGGCAGCGGCCAAAGCATGGAAAGTGTATGCCCCCCGGCTGTACTCGGCCTTCCCTTGCCCCCGCTCCATCTGGATTGGATTGATGATCCCCTGCCCAGGTGGCAGAAAATGGACCTAGAGGCAGAGAGAATGAGCTACCAGTTCCTTGGGGAGCGGCCCTGCGTGGTGGTGGGAGCCAAGCACGAAGAGCTGGGCAAGCCCCAGGTTTGGATAGATATCGAACACCATGTTCCCCTGAAGCTGGTGAATCAGCAGGGGGTTCGCTGGCAGTGGAAGGACTACTACAATCTGGGCAACTATCCCCTGCCCTCTGTAATGCGGATCGAATTCCCCGAGAAGGAGGAGTTCCAATTTCATCTGGACTGGAGGAGAGTGGGCACGCAGATCGACCCCTCCTTCTTTGAGCCGCGAGCTCTTCGAGAGGTCTGTCCGGAGGAAGCTACACTGGAGTGGGAGGAAACCCGGCTCCCATTCCTGATCAACAACCTGCCCAGAACATGGTGATGCGGAGATGAGATCCCGGGTCCTCCTTGGGTTGAGCTGCAGGCGAAGTGGAATCGCCGGACAATTGCACAGATAGACCCTCATGAGCAGTTACTGGACTGTGGCCCTGGTAGCCCCGCCCTATCTTTCCCTTACCTATGTCTGCCCGGATTATATTCCCCATTCTTGGCTCAGTCCGGGACAGCGCGTCGCCGTCCCCCTCTCTCGATCCCTTCGCTGCGGGATTTTGCTGGAGAAAGAAGGGGAGCCCACACAAAACAAGGAGCAGATCAGGAGCATACTGTCTCCCTTGGAGGAGGAGCCTCTTCTAGGTCCCTTTCATCTGAGGCTTATCAATGAGGTGAGCCGGCACAGCCTGAGCTATCCCGGCTATGTTCTGGCACAGGTTTTGCCCAAGGATCTGCGCGGACTTCAGAGCAGCCTGGTCCGTGAACAAGAAGAAGGGAGGGAATCCTGGTCTATCAGCTACTTGCAAAAGCTGGACAGCGATTCCCTGCGCCGCTTTTTTGGGGAGTGGCAGCAGGGGCAGGCCAGGCTGCGGGAAACCGCAACCAAAACTCGCTCCTTGCTGGTGGAGTTGGCAGCCAATCCTCCCTGGCCCATTCGTCCCCGGGCGTCCAGACAAAGAGTTCTCCTGGAGCATCTCTGGCAGGAGGGCCCCACCGAGAAGCAGGCCTTGCGCAGAGCAATGGGCAAAAGCGCGGACCAAGCCATGCGTGCCCTGAAGGACAAGGGGCTTGTCCGGGAAAGGGACCCCGGGGAAGAGGAGCAGGCCAGCGGGTTCGAGGGAGGTGAAGCTCCAGGAGACCCCCTGGAGGAGATGGATCCCACACGTGAACAAAAGGAGGTCTTTTCTTGCCT
>CAYSPQ010000054.1:0-546 GCA_964432965.1 uncultured Desulfohalobiaceae bacterium | reverse complement strand
GGGACCTGCTGCAGGAGGAATTCGGGATCAGGCTGCTGCACGGCGTCACCGGAAGCGGCAAGACCTTGGTCTATATGCTCCTGGCAAGGCAGTGTCTGGAAAGGGGCAGATCAGTGCTCCTGCTGGTGCCGGAGATAGCCTTGTGTCTGCAGTTGTGGCGCAAGGTCAGGCTCAGCCTTCCCGGCTATGACTGTTATCTTTACCACGGCCACTTGCCCACTTCGGAAAAGAGCAGGGTTTTCCGGGAACTGAGCAAGAGAAGGTATCCCGCGGTCGTGGTTGGAACACGCTCCGCCGCATTCCTGCCCTGCGCGAGCTGGGGGCTTATCGTCCTGGACGAGGAGCACGACTCCTCCTTCAAGCAGGAGGAGCGATTTCCCTATCACGCGCGCGAGGTCGCCTACTTCCTGGCCCAAAACTGTAAGGCCCTCCTTTTGCTGGGCTCAGCAACACCCGATCTTAGAACCTACCATGCAGCCTATTCCAACCACTTCCCCCTGCTCAGCATGGGGGAAAGAGTAGGGGAGAGAAAGCTACCGGAAGTGG
>CAYSPQ010000053.1:0-8407 GCA_964432965.1 uncultured Desulfohalobiaceae bacterium | reverse complement strand
AAGCTGGGATTGAGTCTGTCCGCTACGTGCCCGAACTCGTGGTAAAGTATATGCTTGTCCCTTGCCGAGGGCCGAAGGATAGGGTGGATGTACAGCGTGCAGCGCAGGTCTTCCTCCATTTCCATACGTATGGGCTCCGAACCCTTTTCCCTGATGGTCAGGGTCCTCAGCTCGGAGTCCATGTCGCGGTACAAGGGATGGTGTTTGCTGACAATCCGCAAGAGATGCGGATCCACCAGGTTCTGGAAATCGAAGATTTCCATGGCCTTTTCCCCTGCCTGTGCTCGGTATTGCCTAAGGTGCAGACAAATTACTATCACGCACCAGTGTAGTAGGCAAACCCGCTTCGCAGAAGGGCTGTTGTTCTCTGCCTCAGTCTCGGGCGCGGCAAGCTCAACAGGCCAGGAGGGGAAGTCTTTGTCTTCTTCTTTGTCCCTTCCTGGACATCGGGCAGGGCGGAAGCTAGTGTCTTGTCATGTTGTAAACTTAAAGCTACCTAAGTTTACACTCCACGTCGTACGCGTTGTGTAAACTTACATCTGTTCTCCCTCATCTGCGAAAATCCGCGGTTTCTTATTTTTACCGCCCCAGTGAAACCTGCATTGCAGTGAGCCTCCAGCACGTTTTACGGGGTAATTTAATTTGTCAAAATCAGGTGCATAACTTATGGGCCAGGGTACTAGGATTAATGCTTGCCTCTCTGCCCAGGAAAAACAGGAGAATAGGGATGACGGACGCTCTGGTGACCGGAGTTTCCGGTAGCCCGCGCAAGGCGGGCACAGACTATGCAGTGCAGTATGCCCTGGACTATCTGTCCAGAAACTACCGGGTGAGGACCCACTACTTTTCCGTGCGCGGCAAGAGCATCCAGTATTGCATCCACTGCGACTATTGCCTGCGAAAGAAAAAGGGGTGTGTGCACCAGGACGATCTGCAGGAGCTCTATCCCTACCTGGAGGAGGCCCGTGCCTGGGTTCTGGGCTCACCAGTGTATCACGGCCACATCAGCGCCCAGCTCAAGTCGGTTCTGGACCGCACCAGGGCCTTGCTGGCCAAGGGCAGGGGGGTCCTCTCCGGAAAGCTGGGAGCGGCAATTGCGGTGGGAGGAGATCGCAACGGGGGGCAGGAGATGGTGCTTTCCAGCATCATGGACTTTTACCTGATCAACGAGATGATACCCTTGGGAGGAGGGGTTTTCGGGGCCAACTGGGGAGGGGCGATATGGACCGGTGACCGCGGAGCGGAAGGAGCCTCCGAGGATGAGGAGGGCCTTAGGGGCGTGGGCAAGAGCATGGACAAGCTGGCTCTGGCTGCCGGGCTAGAAAGGCTCTGAGTTCCGGAGGGAGTCCAGATGGCGGGAAGCGATGCAGGTCCCGGCGCAAACTGCGGTGAAGTCGATCAGCTCGGGCAGGGAGATGCCGCTGTTGAACTCTCCCAGATGGGGCCCGGTCCGCAAGAACAGATCGCGCTCTCCCTGTCCGGTTCTGCGCACCTGGGCTGAGGTGAGCCCCTTCTCCAGCAAGAGCGACTCGAAATCTGCCCGGCTCATTCCCGCTTGATCCTCCCGGCGCAGGATCTCCTCCATGTGCCGATCCACCCCCAATTCCTCGATCATCCTCTCCACCAGAAAGTCCAGCCCCGAGGGGTCCTCTCCCGCATAGGGCCGTCCCACGAATCCTTGAAAATACTGTCGCAGAACGGTGAGCAGGGCCTGGTGCAGCCGATCCGGTTCGAAGAGGTGACGGGCGTCCACTGCCTCCCCATTGGCATCCAGACCGTATAATCGTGGTTTGCGGAAGCGGAAGAAACTGGCTGCCACCAGGAAAAGGCTAAGGAGCTGGCTTCCCATAGTCCGGAACAGCTCCAGGTTTGCGCCGCTGTAGGGTTCCAGGTGCTCGAAGTCCCGCAGCCCGGAAAGGCCGAAATTGGGGTGGCGGCAGGAATGGAGCCAGCGATCCATTCGGCCCTTGCGCTCCCAGAGATAGGTCCCTTGATCATCGCGCCTTGCTGCCTGAATGCGGTTGTGGAACAAGGGCAGGGCGGAGGTGTGCAAAATGCCCTGCGAGGCATAACTTGCCAGCAGATGGCTGCTCCGGGCCAGGATTGCGTGAAATTGCGACCAGTCGCGGGGACCGAGCCTTGGGCTCCACTGGGGATAGTCGAAGTATCCGGGGTCTGCGGAAAAGGCCAGAAATGGGGCTTGCAAGGCACATCCAGCCCGGGATAGCCGGGAGCTGCTCTCTGTGCTTCGGAAGATGCAGCTGTCCCGGAGGTACACAGGCCGGGGCACGCGGTTTTCGTCTCGGCAGGAAAGGGGGTGGAGATTCAGATGCCGCAGCCAGCCGGCCTCCCGGGCCAGGCGCTGCTGTCCGTCCCGGCCGGAGGCGAACTTGAGCACCAGCAGGCGTCTGCCCAAGCGATCCGGGAAAACCAGGCTCCTGCCGGCCCAGAAGGGTTCCTGAGCCTCGACTGCGGCAGCAGCGGCCAGTTCCTCTACCTGCGCGACGGAAACCGAGGGCAGGGGTTCGGGCCGCTGTCGGGGCTCTATTCCGGAAGGCAGACTTGCCAGGGCTCTGGCCGCGGCCAGGGACCTGTCGTCCAGGGTCTGCAAGCAGAAGCGCTGCAGCACGGAGAAGGCCTCCCGGCGCAGCCCGGGCGAGGAGGAGTCCCGGGCCATGCGCACCAGGGTCTGGGCGCAGTCTCGGTAAAGAAAATGGGCCAACCGGTGTCTACCGTGGCTGCTATCCTGGAGAATGGCCTCCAGCCGGGCCAGGTCCTGCGCTCCGGCCCTGTCCGGCCCGGAGCGCAGGTCACGGCAAATATCCTGCACCTCCAGGTAGCTGGCCTGCAATCCGCTCATTGTAGATCCGGGGAGCCGCGGTGGTTAATCCTGTGTTGCAGCCTGCTCCACTCTCTTCTCGATGTGCTCCGCCAGTGTGCGGCCGGCACTGGCCAGCTCCTCGTAGGCGTTGTGGTCCGGGACGTGCTGCACACCCAAGGGATCCAGGGGCTGCTCAGCTTCCATTCCCGCCAGCCAGCGGCCCAGGATCTTGGGGCTTTCCCCGCTCCAGCCATAGGAGCCGAAGGCGAATCCCAGCTTGTTCTGGGGCCGCAGTCCTTGCATATAGGTGAGCATATCCGCTACCAGGGGCATGATGTTGTTGTTGTGGGTGGGGGAGCCGGCTGCGACCAGGGCAGAGTTCCAGACATGGGACATTACGTCGGAATGGTGCCAGCTTTTCAAATGGAAGATATTTACGCTTATTCCCCGGGAAGCCAATCCGGATCCCAGAGCCTCGGCCATTTTTTCCGTGCTGCGCCACATGGAGTCGTAGAAGATGACCGCCTTGCGCCGAGGCTTCTGTGCGGCGAACTCCAGATATGCGGACAGGGCATCCGACAAATGCTTTTGCAGGATCAGCCCGTGGTCAGGGGCGATGGTGTCGAATTCCCAGCCCAGGGATTGGATGGCCTGGATCGCCTTGGGCACTCTGGCCGAATAGGGCAGAATGATATTGGCGAAGTAGTGGGCCATCTCGCCCTTGAGCTCGGGCCAGGAGATCCAGTCGTCCAGGCGCTCGCTGCTGGCGATGTTCTGCCCGAAGGCGTCCTGGGAGATGAGGAGCTTGTCCTCCGGGATGTAGGCCACCATGCTGTCCGGCCAGTGCAGCATCTTGGTCTCCAAAAACTGTACGCTCCTGTGACCCAGGCTGATGCTCTGCTGGTTCTCCACGGGCTGCAGGGGCCAATCCTGGCAGGAAAACCTGCCGCGAAGAAACTTTTCCCCTGTCTTGGAGATGTAGATCCTCTTGGGCCGGATCCTGTCCACTACGTAGGGGAGGCTGCCCGCGTGATCCGGCTCCGTATGGTTGACCACCAGGGTGTCTATACGTTCCGGATCCACTACCTGGGCGATCTGGCAGAGAAACTCCTCCCGATACTTCCAGTCCACGGTGTCGAAGAGGGTGATGGAGTCGTCCACCACCAGGTAGGCGTTGTAGGTGGTGCCGCGGTAGGTCTGGGAATAGCCGTGGAAGTTGCGAAGATTCCAGTCCACTACACCCACCCAGTAAACTCCCGGTTTGATTTCCTGCGGACCCATCTTCTTCTCCTTTTGTTTGTGGTGAAAAGCTAGGGAATTTTAACAGGCTTTTCGGCCAAGGTGCATCCCCAGTACAATGGAACATAAAATCCGGATCGAGCGACTATAGCCGCCCCATCCGGATTGTTGCAAGCAAGATCTACAGCTTGGCGGACCGGAAAAGACAACCTACCAGTTTTCACCCAGCAGTTCGAAGTGGGCCTGGGGATGATCGCAGGAGGGGCATTCTTCCGGGGCCTGCTTTCCCTTGTAGGTGTATCCGCAGTTGCGGCAGCGCCAGGTTGTTTCCTGGTCGCGCGCAAAGACCCTTCCTGCCTCTATGTTCGCGGCCAGATCCAGATAGCGCTTTTCGTGGAACTTTTCCGCCACTGCGATATTCTCGAAGTACTGGGCTATCTCCTGGAACCCCTCCTCTCGTGCGGTCTTGGCGAATCCGGGGTACATCTCGCTATGCTCGTAGTTTTCCCCGTTTGCTGCCTCCTTGAGGTTCTCCAGGGTGGAGCCGATGACACCTGCCGGAAAGGCGGCATTTATCTCCACAGCTCCCCCCTCCAGGAACTTGAAAAGGCGCTTGGCGTGTTCCTTCTCCTGTTCCGCGGTTTCCTCGAAAATGGAGGCAATCTGCTCGTATCCGTCCTTCTTGGCCTGTTTGGCAAAGTAGGTATAACGGTTGCGTGCCTGTGATTCGCCGGCAAAGGCGGTGAGTAGATTCTGTTCCGTTTTGCTCCCCTTGATCGAGCTCATGCTTTCTCTCCTTTTGGTTTTTTCAGGTTATCCAGGCAATGATGCGTCTGCAAAAAGCCTTTTCTGCAGACAAGATGCTGTTCTACTGGGAGGAGGCGCAAGAGGGACATAACCCTCGCAGGATGAGGCTGTATTCCTGGATCAGGAAATCGGTTTTCACCCGTTGCATAATGTAAGAGAGGTCCGGGCAATCCCTTACGTCCTCGATATAGCCGCACCTGGTGCAGTGAACATGGTAGTGGGGCTCTGTGTTGCCGTCGAAGCGCATTTGCCCCTCGGCGACATGGAGCTTCTGGATGTAGCCGTGGTGAAAAAGGATATCCAGATTGCGGTAAATGGTGCCCAGGCTGATTTTGGGCATTCTCTTGCGCACTTGTTCATAGAGCTCGTCCGCTGTGGGATGGTGCCCTAAATGCTGCAGCTCTTCCAGGATAACCTTTCTTTGCGGAGTGAAGCGAATGTTTTCCAGTCCCACTTGGACCCCCATGTTTATCATTGATAATCAATACTAATCTTAATTATATTTAAGGCTGCCATTTTGTCAACCCCTCCAGTCGGAGTCATGCTTTAAAAACTGATGAGATGGCTCTTTTAGCAGGGGGACCAGCAGATCTTCCCTGGGCTACATCCCGTTGCTGCCCAATGGGATCTCGGCCAGCATGGTCTCCCCTGGATGCCGATAGCTGAAAATTCGTGTGGGACTGGTATGGGAGGTTTTTTCCCGCAGGGCGCGGATGGGCTCGCTTCGTCCGAAGGTGTGCATGGGCACGAAGTAGGCGGGCCGAAGCTTGTCCACCAGCTCCGGGGCTCCGGCTAGATTGTCCAGTCTGTCGTCCGTGTCGGAGAAGGCCAGGTGTATGCTGTGTCGCTTCAGCTCACGCAGCATGCCCCGGAAAAAGAAGGAGCTCGCCCTGCTTGCCGCCTGCGGCAACCCGGGCCACTGCCAATCCGCCAGATCCCCGCCGAAATAGATCCGCACACCCTGCTTGCAAAGTAGAAAGGCCACTCCCAGGTCGTTGCTGGCATAAGCGGACACGGCCAGATCGTTTATCCAGAAGGTGGTATCCGGCTCAATCACCAGGCTGTGCCCGGGTATTCTGTCCTCGTACAGGTCCGCCGCGTCGTCCGCGACCAGAAAATGAGCAGAAGCAGCTGACTGCAAGAGGTCGCTTGCATCCGGAGCGAAGTGATCCGCGTGACTGTGGGAGAAAAGGGCGTAGACCGTGGTCTGGGAGACAGCCTCTCTCAGCCTGTCCTCCGCTTTCCTGCTGCGATGCTCGGGAGCCGGAATGTCGAAAACAAGGACCGAGTCAGCGAATCGCAAGCAGAAGCAGCAATGATAGATATAGGTGATCCCCACCCGCATGGTCTATTGCTGTTCCGTGGCCGCCCGCTTCCCCCTCTCGTCCTTGAAGAGCTTGTAGTCCACGGAGTCCACTAGGGCCTGCCAGCTGGCCTCGATGATGTTGTAGGACACGCCCACGGTGATCCAGCGGTCCTTGCTGTCCCCGGACTCGATAAACACGCGGACTCGGGAGGCGGTGCCCTCCAGGCCGTTCTGGCTGGGGGAGAGGACCCGCACCTTGAAGTCCAGAAGATCCATCTGCCGGATGGAGGAATAGAATTTTTCCAGGCCCTTGCGCAGGGCGTTATCCAGGGCGTTAACCGGGCCCCTACCACTGGAGGCGGTGTGTTCCGTCTCCCCGCCAACCTGGATGCGAACCGTGGCTTCGGAAAAGGGGTCCTCGTCCATCTTCTCCTTGGCGTCCATGGTGCGGAATCCCAGAAGCTGGTAGTGGCGGCGGGTCATGCCCAGGGAGCGATAGAGCAAAAGCTCGAAGGAGGCCTCGGCCACGGAGAAGTCGTATCCCCGGCTTTCCATCTCCTTGATCTGGTTCAACAGATCCAGCACGAAGGGGTCTTCCTTTTCCAGCTTAACCCCGAACTGCCTGGCCTTGAACAGAATATTGCTCTTGCCCGAGAGGTCGGAGAGCAAAACCCGCTGGTGATTTCCCACTTTCTCCGGCTCGATGTGCTCGTAGGTGCGGGCGTCCTTCAATACCGCGCTCACGTGCACCCCTCCCTTGTGGGCAAAAGCGGACCTGCCCACGAATGGCTGACTGGCGAAGGGACGGACATTGGCCACCTCGGAGACAAAGTGAGAGGTGTCCGTCAGATCCCGCAGCTTTTCTTCCGGCAGGCATTGAAAGCCCATTTTCAGCTCCAGGCTGGGAATAATGGAGCACAGGTTGGCGTTGCCGCAGCGCTCGCCGAAGCCGTTGATCGTGCCCTGCACTTGCCTTACCCCGGCTTCCACTGCTGCCAGGGAGTTGGCCTCTGCCAGCTCCGAATCGTTGTGGGCGTGGATGCCCAGATGGGCCTGGGGCAGCTCCCGGGCCACGTCCTCCACAATTTCCCGCAGCTCTCGGGTCAGGGTGCCCCCATTGGTATCGCAGAGAATGATTGACTCCGCTCCCCCCCGCAGGGCCTGTTTCAGGCAGGCCAAGGCATAGTCCCGGTTGTGCTTGTATCCGTCGAAGAAGTGCTCCGCGTCGAAGAAGAGCTTTTGGCATTTGTCCCGCAGGAAGGCCAGGGAATCGTGGATGATTTTCAGATTGTGCTCCAGATCCGTTCTCAGTGCCTCGTAGACATGGACCTCCCAGGTCTTGCCGAAGAGGGTCAGGGCGGAGGCCCCGCTGTTGCACAGGGCTGCCAGATCGGCATCGGATTCCGGATTGCTTCGGGGGTTGTGCGTGCTGCCGAAGGCGGTGATAGTGGTGTGATCGAATTGGTAATTTTGTATTTCCTGAAAGAACTTCTCGTCCGTGGGATTGGATCCGGGCCAGCCGGCCTCCAGATAGTCCACCCCCAGCTTGTCCAGCTTCCTGGCAACCCGGATTTTGTCCTCGGTGGAAAAGTTCACGTCCTCACCCTGACTGCCGTCCCTCAATGTGGTGTCGTAGATGACTACCTTCTCTGCCATGGCTCTAGACCCTCTCCGTTTGCTCTGGTTCCAGCCGGTCCAGCCCGAAGGCCTCGTGCAGGACCCTGACTGCCAGCTCGGTGTATTTCTCCCGCACCAGGCAGGAAATCTTGATTTCCGAGGTGCTGATGATCATGATGTTGATCCCTTCGGCCTGCAGGGCCTTGAAGGCGATGGCCGCCACTCCGGAGTGGATCCGCATGCCCACCCCTATGACGGATATCTTGGCCACCTCCGGGTCGTCCAGGACCTCGCTGGCACCGATGTCCTCCTTGACCCTGTGGATGATCTGCATGGTCCTTTCCAGGTCGCTTTTGCCCACGGTGAAGGTTATGTCCGTGCGTCCGTCCCGGCTGGGATTCTGCACGATCATGTCCACAACGATTCCCGCGCTGGACAAAGGCTCGAAAATCCTCGCAGCTATGCCCGGCTCGTCGTAGACGTCGACCAGGGTTATCCTGGCCTGGTCCTTGTCGTAGGCGATTCCGGAGACCATGGCTGTTTCCATATCCTCTTCCTCCTGGACTCAATATGTTCCCGCCTGAGCGGTAAAGGTGGAGCGCACATGGAGCTTGACC
>CAYSPQ010000052.1:0-8482 GCA_964432965.1 uncultured Desulfohalobiaceae bacterium | reverse complement strand
GGAGAGGTGCCGGAGTCAGGCTAAACGGGCCCGACTCGAAATCGGGTGGGCGGGCAACCGCCCCGGGGGTTCGAATCCCTCCCTCTCCGCCATTTCTCTGCCCATCATCAGACACTTACGCGTCCTTTCCTCCGGACACCCCATTTTATGCCTCGAGGCTCCCACCCAGTCTACTCTAGCCCCGAGCTCTTCTGGAAGCAAACAGAGAGTGCGCCCCTGTTATACCGAAATAGGCCATGGACACCCCTACAGCAATGAGCACGATGGAGGCCCCGGAAGTGATATTGCCCGCGTAGGAGAGCCAGAGCCCGGCAAGGCAGAACAGGGCGGACCAGCCCACGGAGTAGGCCATCATCTTGAGCATGGACTCGGTCTGGAACTTGGCGACCAGGGAGGGGATGGAGAGGAGGGCTATGACCAGGATGAGCCCCACCACCTGGATTAGTATGACCACGGTAAGGGCCACCAGGGAGAGCAGGGCCACATAGAGTGTTTTCACCCTCATACCCCGCGCCTTGGCGAGCTCGAGATCGTAGGACATGACCCAGAACTGCTTGAAGGCGCCGAAAACAACAGCCAGTATGAGCAGGAGCAGTCCGGCCATTATCCAGAGGCTTTGCTGGGTAACGGTGAGCAGGCTTCCGAAAAGGTAGCTCATCAGATCCACATTGTAGCCGGTGGACAGGTCCACCAGAAGAATGCCCAAGGCCATCCCTCCCGCCCATACCAAACCGATCAGGCTGTCCAGGCTCTCCCGGTTCCGGTAGCTCAAGAAGGCTATTATCCAGGAGGCGGCAAGGGTGACTCCGATGCTGCAAAGCATAACCGGCAGCCCGAAGAAAAAGGCCAGCCCCACGCCGCCATAGGCGGTATGGGCTATTCCTCCGGCCATGAAAACCAGCCTGTTCACCACCACCAGAGCCCCGACCACTCCGCAGGCGACGCTGGCCAGAATCGCGGCCAGCAGGGCGTTTTGCATGAAGGAATAGCCAAGGATCTCCAAAATCTCCCCTCCGCTCAAGTAGCCTGCCGCAGCCAAACAACCCTTTTACAACCGCAAGCTGCTACACATAAGGCACTGGCTAGTGTCTTGTCCTGTTTCCTCTGTGGCAAATGAAATACATATGCAACCACCTGTATAGAAGAGACGAAAACGATGACCCGAATCGGACAACAAGCAGCTAGATTTCGGTCCCCTGGAAGTCCCGCTCGCGCAACTCTTGGTACATGGGGCATTGGTGATCCTCGTGCCTGCCGTACATGAGCTCCATCATCTCCCTGCTGAGCTCCGGCTGGGTATTAAGGATAAGCCAGCGGTTAAGGCAGGCGATCTTGTTTACTCCGGTGGCCCGCAAGCTCAGGTCATGGGTTACCATTATGATGGTCACCCGGTTTTTAAGCTCGCTCAGGAACTGATAGAAGCAGAATCTGGCCTGGGGGTCGATATTGGAGGAGGGCTCGTCCAAAAGGAGCAGCTCCGGATCGGAAACCAGGGCCCTGGCAATGAAGACCCTCTGCCTCTCTCCCCCGGATAGGCTCTGCAGGGGCTCCCGCTTGAAATCCAGCATATCCACCTGCTCCAGGGCCTCCTCCACCTTTTTTCTCTCCCGGCTGGAAAACCACCATCCCGTTTGTCCCCGTTCCACCAAACCCATGAGAACTGTATCGTAAACCGTCAGGGGGAAGCTATCCCTAATACCTGAATGCTGTGGCAGATAACCGATGAAGCGCCCCTTGTCCGCATCTTCCCTCCCCTTGAGCAGCACCCTGCCCCTGTCCGGCTTCAAAAGCCCCAGCACTACCTTGAGAAGCGTGGTCTTGCCCCCTCCGTTGGGGCCTATCAGGGCCAGATAGTCGTGGGGCCGCACCGCGAAGTCCACCTCCTCCAGCACCACCTTGTTCTGAAGGGTAAGGGACAGGTTTTGCACCTCGAGTATAGGCTGGCTCATATCGGCTCTCATTCCAGGGATTTGCGTATTTTTTCCGCTTTATCCCGCAGGTTTGCCTCCCAGTCCGCGGCCAGGGGATCGATCTCCAGGATATCCAGATCCAGCTCCGCGGCAAGCTGCTCTGCTGCGCGGGAGGAGAACTGCGGTTGGACAAACACCGCTTCCAGCTCTTGCTCCCTTGCTATGGAGATCAGCCGGCTCATTCTTTTCGCGGTCACCTGCCTGCCCTCCAGCTCAATGGGGATCTGATTCAGCCCGTATGCCCGGGCAAAATAGCCCCAGGAAGGATGAAAGACCAGAAACACCCGCCTTTCCACCCCGGCAAACAGCTCCGACAGATCCCGGTCCAGGCTAGACAGGCGCCTGGCCAGATCCAGATAGTTCCTGTTGTATTCTTCTGCGTTCTCCGGATCTATTCGGATCAACTCCTCCCTCACGTTCTGGGCCATGATTCTGGCCAGGGGAGGAGAGAGCCAGACATGGGGGTCCAGATGGTGACAGTGCTCGTGACCGCTCTCCTCGTGCTCGTGGGAAGAATGGTCGTGCCCCTGGGAGGAATGCTCCTGCCCCTGTTCGTTGCTCTCCCCGGAATGTCCGTGCTCTTCCTTGTTTTTTGCCGGAGGAACAGGCTTCAGGGCTTCCTCATAGCTCTCCGGCATGGGCCGGCGCTCAATACCGCTGTGCATGGGAACTATCCGCATATCCGGATACATTTCCCGGAACCTCTCCAGCCAAGCGGACTCCATGTGCAGCCCTATGGAGAAATAGCTTTGCACCCGGTCCAGGTGGCGAAGCTGCGCAGGCCTGGGCTCGTACGTATGCGGGTCTGCTCCGGGAGGGAGCAGGATCTCCACCGTGACCCTGTCCCCTCCTATCTGCTCCAGAAAGTATTCCTGGGCGGGGATGGTGGCTGCCAGGCGCAGCTTTTCCGAGGCTGCCGCCTGCGGGACATAAAGGGGAATCAGGGCAAGACAAAAAAACACTGCGCTTGCGATACTGGGCAGTCTTGCTCTCATAGCATCTCTTCCCTTTCGGTGGTTTCGGAGGGGGCCATTCCGCCCTGCTCCAGTTCATTTTCGCGCATGCAGCGCTCTATCTCCCGCAGATTTCTTTTCTTGTCCAGTGTCCACTCCGGGGCCACCAGCTCCTCTGGATGAGGGTCTCCCGTAACCCGCTGCACAATCATGCTTGGCGGCAGGCGGGAAATGAACTCCGCGGCCAGGGAAACGAAGTCCTCCCTTTGCAGGCAGCGATATTCTCCCCGGCTGTACATCTCGTGCAATCGAGTGCCCCTAACCACGTACAGGCTGTGGATCTTGACCGCATCCACTTTTTGCCGGGCCAAAAAGCGGGCGGTCTCCATCATGTCCTGGCGGCTCTCTCCGGGCAGCCCCAGAATAACGTGAGCGCAAGTCAACAACCCCCGTTTCCGGCTCTTTTTTACCGCTTCCCGGAACTGCCCCACTCCGTGGCCACGGTTTATCCTTTGCAGTGTGCCCTCATGAGCGGATTGCAAGCCGTATTCCATCCAGATGAGATAATCGCGGGACAGCCCGGCCAGATAATCCAGGACCCGCTCCTGCACGCAATCCGGACGGGTGCCGATGCACAGGCCCACTATGCCCGAATGGGAAAGGACCTCTTCGTAGCGGCTTTGCAGGAGATCCAGGGGGGCGTAGGTATTGGAAAAGGACTGGAAATAGCCAAGAAACTTTTCCGCCTTGTAGCGCCTGGCCAAAAACGACTTGGCTGCTAGGATCTGTTCGGTTAGACTCTGGTCTTCGAAGCGCCCTGTTCCGGAGCCCCTCGCATTGCAGTAGATGCATCCTCCCTCCCCCTTGCTGCCGTCCCGGTTGGGGCAGCTCATTCCCGCATCCAGGGTGATCTTCTGCACCCGGCAACCGTAGCGGCTCCGCAGGAAACTGTTCAGGTCGAAGTAGGGCTTCTGCATAGGGCGACCAACCTTCCGCGGGCCCGGAAAGATCTTTTTTCGCTGTTTCCGAGCAGGCTATCGACAAGGATTAAAGAAAAATTTTAAATCATTTGCAAAGGTCGGTAAAGATGGCGAACAGCTTCGAGATAATCGTTGTGGGAGGAGGGCACGCAGGCTGCGAGGCAGCCCTGGCCGCGGCCAGGATGGGCTGCAGCACCGCGCTGTTCAGCCTCAATCTGGATACAGTGGGACATATGCCCTGCTCTCCCTCCATAGGCGGAATCGGCAAGGGCCACCTAGTCAAGGAAATCGATGCCCTGGGCGGGGAAATGGGACGCAGTACGGATCAGACCGCCATCCAGTTCCGCAGGCTCAACACCAGAAAAGGCCCAGCCGTGCGGGGAACCAGAACCCAAAACGACAAGGTCCGCTACCGCGCTCTGATGAAGCACACCCTGGAGTGCCAGGAAAACCTTTATCTTAAGCAGGCAATGGTCACCTCCCTTTTGTTCGAGGATCAAAGAATCGTCGGAGTGAAGGACGAAACGAACACCGAGCACTCATGCCGGGCGGTGATCCTGGCTGGCGGAACCTTTCTGCGCGGCGTGATCCATATAGGGGAGGCAAGGCTGGATGCTGTCAGATCCGGAGAATTCCCCTCCAACCAGCTTTCCGCCCAACTGGAAGGCCTGGGGCTTTCCCTGGGCAGGATGAAGACCGGCACCCCGGCCCGGATCAATCGCCGCAGCATCGACTTCTCCCGCTTTGCCCAGCAGCCCGGTGACTCCACTCCCCGCTTCTTTTCCCTGTCCACGCAGCGGATCAGTCAAACACAGATCCCCTGCTACTTCGGACGCACCACGGAAAGGGCCCACGACATAATACGGAGCAACATAGACCTCTCTCCACTGTACGACGGCAGAATCCAGGGAGTTTCCGCGAGGTACTGCCCTTCCATAGAGGACAAGATAGTCAAGTTCCCGGACAAGGAGTTCCACAACATTATCCTGGAACCCGAGGGCTTGGAGACGGAGGAGGTATACGTCAGCGGAACCGGAAACTCCCTGCCCCCCTGGGTGCAGGAAAGCTTCCTGCACTGCATCCCCGGCCTGGAGGAAGCCGAGATCCTGCGCTACGCCTATGCCATCGAGTACGACTTCATTCAGCCGCAGCAATTACAGCGCACCCTGGAGCTGGGCTCTTTTCCCGGGCTTTACCTGGCCGGGCAGGTAAACGGAACTTCCGGATACGAAGAAGCTGCCGCCCAGGGCCTGTGGGCCGGAATCAATGCCGCCCTGCGCGTCCGGGATCTACCCCCTTTTGTCCTGGACCGCTCCCAGGCCTACATGGCGGTCATGATCGACGACCTGGTCCTGAAGGGAGTGAACGAGCCCTACCGCATGTTCACCTCCCGGGCGGAGTACCGCTTGCTGCTGCGGGAGGACAATGCGGATCTGCGCCTTCTGGAAATGGGATACCGCCTGGGCCTGCAGCCCGAGGCCGCCTACAGCGAGCTGCGCAAGAAGAGAGAGGCCATCCGGGCCGAGCTGGACAGGCTGCGCTCCACTCAGGTCACTCCAGGGGAGGAGATCAACAGCTCCCTGTCCCGGCGGGGCTCCAGCCCCTTGAACACTCCGGTGTCTCTGGACAAAATTCTGAAGCGCCCGGAATTCGACTATTCCTTTGTGGAGGAGCATTTTCCTCCCGAGCAGGAGCTTCCCCCCGAGGTCAGGGAGCAGGTGGAGATCGAGGCCAAGTACGAGGGGTATCTGCAAAGACAGATGAGCGAGGTGGAAAAGTTCCGCAGATTGGAGCACACAAATATTCCGCATGAATTGGATTTGGACCGGCTTCCCGGCCTGTCCCACGAGATCCGGCAGAAGCTCAGGCAGCACCAGCCGGAAACCCTGGGACAAGCCTCGCGCATTCCGGGCATGACTCCTGCGGCCCTGTCCCTGCTCAGGATCTTTATCCAGCGATACAGGGAAGGGGGCAGCCAGCAGTAGGCTAAAGAAGAAGGGGTCAGAGGACAGACGTCGGCAACCCCAAAAGCCTCGGAATGGAAAAGGCCCGCTAAGGGCACTACAATAGTAAACTCGGGTTAACGGATAACTGGGCAACTGGTAAAAGTCACCCATTCAAGACCATGTAAACGAGGGCGAGAAAAATGGCACGGATCATTGCCGTATGTCGCAGCCTGAGCCAGGGTGTGCGCAAGCAGGAGATATCCGGGGGCAGGCTCCTGCCGGATCTGGGGCTGGAAGGGGATGCTCACGCCTCGCCAGGGAACAGACAGGTCAGCCTCCTGGCCCTGGAGAGCATAGAAAAGATGCGGGCCAGGGGATTCGACATAGGCCCCGGCGATTTTGCGGAGAATCTGACCACAAGCGGCATGGAGCTGGCCTCTCTGCCCGTGGGCACTCGGCTCGCCCTGGGCAAGGAGGCGGTGGGGGAAGTGAGCCAGATAGGCAAGCGCTGTCACAGCGGCTGCGAGATACTCAAGCAGACCGGGGACTGCATCATGCCCAGAGAGGGGATCTTTATCCGCGTAATCCAGGGCGGATGGATCCAAAGCGGAGACAGCCTAGAGGTGCTGCCCTGAGCCGATACAGCGGAAAGTCCCGCTCCACTCAAGGGGCAAGGCAGGAAGATTTCCTCCCCGACTGCTTTGCCCCTTGGCGCTTTCGGCTCTAAGGGCAGCTTGACCAGAACAAACCACTTTTTTAGTCCGCAGGCCGAACCTGGACTGTCACCGGAACGGAAAGGCTGTTTACTGTCTCCCAGTCTCCGTCGACTGTGCCCACTTTCTGCACCGGGAAGGCGGCCCGGATCTCATTTCCTTGACTGGCGGGAGTGGGACCCCAGAATATGCAAAACCAGCCAGTGTCGTCGTGATAGGCCAAATCCCCCCTGTCCATTACTTCCTGGGTCTCGCCTCCGACCACACCGATCTCCGGCTCTACCGGCCCGTAGAGCTCCTCACCCCAGCGGCCCATCTCGGCCTGGAAGGGAAGCACCTCAGCGAGACGACGTCCGGCCTCGTTATCCATGAGCTCGCCGTTTAATTGAACCTCTCCCAGATCAATCAAGACTTTGGTGCTCATAACCTTCTTCTCCTTTTATCCGTGACTACTGACTGGAGCTTTAAAGCATCTTCCTTCCCTTTGTCGCCTAGAATATACACATACTTTTTTTCTGACAACCTCTGCAAAGCCAGCCCAACTTCAGCCGAGCAAGCAAGCTGCATTCCATGGAGCAGGCAGGCAAGAGACAAATTCGCCTTTCCCGGCAGCAACATCCCCCTTGATAAATGAGCCAACATGCTTTATGTTCATCTTTATCGGGATGTAGCTCAGCTTGGCCAGAGCGCAGCGTTCGGGACGCTGAAGCCGCAGGTTCGAATCCTGCCATCCCGACCATTACTGCAAGGGGTTGCGGCTTTCCGCAACCCCTTTTTTATGGTTGCAGGATTTCAAACAGCTTGCGTTGCAAAATGAGCCACACTGTGTTAAAAACCAAATGGTTGGTAGTGTAAGCTCTTGTCTTGGCACGCCCAAAAACTACACAGCACGAAAATAGGACAAAATCCCGCTGGAAGCCGGTTACAGGGCATCTGTTGCCCCTTGCTTTACACTCAGACATCTTCCTCATAATTCAAACGGTTAAACGCAATCGCACAAAAAGGAGGCCACATGCAAGGACTGCGCTTCGGCCTGCAGGATAAGAGGGCTCTGGTCACTGGCGGAAGCAGGGGAATTGGTTACTCCCTAGCCCGCTCCCTTTTACAGGAGGGAGCAAAAGTGGCCATATGCGCCAGGAAACAGGAAGGGCTGGAAGAAGCCTCGCGCACCCTGAACAGCCCGGAAAATCTCTTTCCTCTCCAGGCCCACATGGCCAAGGAGGATGAAGTGGAGGCCATGTTTGAGCAAGTGGAAGCACGCTTTGGCGGCCTGGACATACTGGTCAACAACATGGGAATGAACATTCCCGCTTCCGATATAGCAGAAGTGGACAGCGCTCAATGGCACAAGATCCTGGATTCCAATCTGAACGCCGCATTCTATGCCAGCCGGAGGGCGGCGGCGATGATGAAGGCCCAAAAGCGGGGCAAAATCGTGAACATCTCCTCTGTTGCGGCTCAAAGGTCAGCCCCCGGCCTTAACGTTTACGGCATAGCCAAGGCGGGCATGGACATGTTGACCAAGGTTTTGGCCTCGGAACTGGCCCAGCACAATATCCAGGTCAATTCCGTCTCGCCCAGTATGGTCAAGACCGGATTCTCACAGCCATTCTGGTCCAATCAGGAAATCCACGACTCCATAGTGAAGTCCATACCCGCGGGTCGCCTGGCCGAGCCGGAGGATGTGGTCCATCCGGTGCTCTTTTTGTGCAGCAGCGGTGCGGACTACATCACCGGCCAGGTCCTGAACGTGGACGGAGGCAGCACTGCAACCTAGTTCACATGAAAGATGCATCTGCAAAAATTGAAATGTGGACCTCACTTTTCAGATGCATGATCGTAGCTTGTTGATTTTTCTGCCTGCTCCGCCTGCCCCGTGTATTCTCTTCCAATACACCGGGGTGAAACCTTGTCTTTGTT
>CAYSPQ010000051.1:5064-8483 GCA_964432965.1 uncultured Desulfohalobiaceae bacterium | reverse complement strand
CTCCGCTCCCATTGTGCACAGCAGCGAGCAACTTTCTCGCTATGCGGATCTTGTGGACGATTTGCAAGCCTTTTTGAAGGCGGCTTCCTCTCCCTTGCCCAGCGCTGTCTGGATCAACACCCTCAAGGCCGATCCCGAGGAAACCGCTTCCAGAATAGCCGGGCGTTGTCCCCAAGCCCGACCCTTGAGCTGGCCGGAGGGCGCCTACCTGATTCCCGCCCAGCACAATCCAGGGAAATGGGCGGAATTTCAACTGGGTCTGTTGCACAGCCAGGAGGAAGTCACCCTATATCCGGTCTATGTCCTGGATCCGCAACCCGGGGAGAGCGTACTGGACATGTGCGCCGCTCCGGGGAACAAAACCGCCCTTATCGGGCTTCAGATGCGGGACAGAGGTCACATTCTGGCCAACGACGTCAGCTGGAACCGCATCCGGGCACTGCGCGACGTGCTTAACCGGCTGGGCATCAGCTGCGCCGCGGTCAGCCGCTGCAACGGCTCCCGCCTACAGGGCTGGGAGCTCTTCGACAGGGTTCTGGTGGACGCTCCCTGCACTGGCGAAGGCACCAGCCGCAAAACAGAAGGCTGGAACCGCTACAGGGGAGAGAGGGACTGGAACAAGCTCTGCGGGCTGCAGCGAGGCCTGCTGCGCAGGGCGCTGAATCTCACCCGGCCGGGGGGAGTGGTTGTCTATTGCACCTGTACCTATGCCCCGGAAGAGAACGAATGGGTGCTGTCCGGCATCTACCCGGAAGTTGCCCGCATAGAGGAAGTCGAGCTCCCTCCGAGCATTCGAGCCGAACCTGGAATAACTCACTGGAAAGGAATGCACTTTCGCGAGGATGTAGCTCGCGCAGCCAGGCTCTGGCCGCACTTGAACAATACCGGGGGTTTCTTTCTTGCCAAATTGCGAAAGCTTTGAGCCACATCCGCAACCCGGGCAGATATGGGAGGACTTGAACAGGCGCTTTGGACTGACCTCCGGGGATTTCCGGGAATACAGGCTGTGGCGCCATCCGGATCGGCCCACCATCTGGATCGCCCAGCAGGACCTGGGCCCCTCCCGGGCAGCGCAAGTGGAAAGCATGGGCATTCCGGTTATGCGGCATCCTCCGCCACGAGGACTTCCCACTACCGCTTTCCTGCAGCGCTTCGGCCACTTAGCCCGGAAAAGCGTCCTTCAGGTGCAGGAAGAAGCCATAACCAGCCTTATGCTGGGCTACAGCCTGAACTGGTGCGAGAATGGCTTGCGGGACGGGCCCTTTATCCTGCGCTGCGGCTGGATAATCCTGGGCAGGGGCTGGATCCGCAACGGCAATCTCCATCTGGATGCACCCAAGGAATGGCGCAAGTCGCTGCAGAACAGCAGATCATAACCTCCGTGCCACAGGGGCTCGCCTAGCAGGCTGTGGAAAAGTAATCCTTCACGGGGTATTTTGAAACTTATTTACCGGAGGTACGAAGTGAAAAATGCCCCATGAAGGATTACAGTTAAGACCATTTTCTGCCACAATCTCATGTTGATGGGGCCTTGCTTACAAGATAGAATGCATATTCGTGCATGTAACCTTGATCCCTGCTCGAGTAAAAGCGCTGCTTTTCTCCACCTTTAACCGCTTAACCTGCTTCCGGCCAAGGAGCACTCCATGGAGCCCCGTGCGATACAACTTTCGGATGACCCGCAGTGGTACAAGGACGCCGTTATATATCAGCTGCACGTCAAGAGCTTCCTGGACGCTGACGGGAACGGGATAGGCGATTTCAAGGGGCTGCTCAAGAAGCTGGACTATCTTCAGGACCTGGGCATAACAGCGATCTGGCTCCTGCCCTTTTATCCGTCTCCGCAGAAGGACGACGGGTACGACATCTCCGACTACTTCGACGTCCACCCGGACTACGGCACGCTCAAGGACTTCAGGGAATTTGTGAAATCGGCTCACTACAGGGGAATACGGGTTATAACCGAGCTGGTGCTGAACCACACCTCGGATCAGCATCGCTGGTTCCAGCTCGCCCGCCGCTCCGAGGTGGGCTCAGCCTACCGGGATTTCTATGTCTGGAGCGACACATCGGACAAGTTCAAGGAAGCGCGGGTAATCTTCCAGGACTTCGAGTCCTCCAACTGGACCTGGGACCCCTTGGCCGGGGCCTACTACTGGCACCGCTTCTATTCGCATCAGCCGGATCTCAACTACGACAACCCGGAAGTGCGCAAGGCCATGCTCAAGGTTATCGACTTCTGGCTGGAGCAGGGGGTGGACGGCCTGCGCCTGGACGCGGTTCCCTATCTCTTTCAGAGAGAGGGGACCAACTGCGAAAACCTTCCGGAAACCCACGCTTTCCTCAAGGAGCTTCGCTCCCATGTGGACTCCAGCTATAACAATCGCATGCTGCTAGCCGAGGCCAACCAGTGGCCGGAGAACGCGGTGGACTATTTCGGAGACGGGGAGGAGTGCCACATGGCCTTTCACTTTCCCCTCATGCCCAGGCTTTACATGGCCCTGTGGATGGAGGACCGCTTCCCCATAATCGACATCCTGGAGCAGACCCCGGAGATCCCCTCCAACTGCCAATGGGCCATCTTCCTGCGCAACCACGACGAGCTGACCCTGGAAATGGTCACGGACGAGGAGCGGGACTACATGTATCGGGTCTACGCCCGCGATCCCCAGGCGAGGATCAACCTGGGCATCCGCAGGCGCCTAGCCCCTTTGCTGAACAACAACCGGCGCAGGATCGAGCTGATGAACTTCCTCCTGTTCTCCCTGCCTGGTACACCGGTGATCTATTACGGGGACGAGATAGGCATGGGGGACAACTATTTCCTGGGAGACCGCAACGGAGTCCGCACACCCATGCAATGGAGCCCGGACCGCAACGCCGGCTTTTCCTCGGTCAATCCCCAGCAGATATATCTTCCCGTTATTCAGGACCCGGAATACCATTTTGAATCCATCAACGTGGAGAACCAGGCCCAGAACTCCTCTTCCCTGCTCTGGTGGATGCGGCGGGTAATAGCCAGACGCAAGCGCTTCCGGGCCTTCGGTCGCGGGGAGATAGAATACATCCTGCCAGAAAACCACAAAGTATTCTCCTTTATTCGCAAGCAAGAGCAGGAAATCATTCTGGTGGTGCTCAACCTGTCCCGCTATCCCCAGGTGGCGAACTTGGATCTATCCCGATACTGCGGGTATATTCCGGTGGAGGTCTTCAGCGGCAATCGCTTCCCCAAGATCAGGGAATCCCCCTACATGTTCACCATGGGCGCGCACGACTACTTTTGGTTCTCCCTGCAACCGGAAACCGAGGAGGAATCCCCCGATTCCCGCACCTGGAGCCCGCCTCTGGTTTCCGTGAACAATCACTGGGAGGAGATCCTGGAGGGAAGCCACAGGGTACGCCTGGAGGAAAGAATCCTG
>CAYSPQ010000051.1:0-5054 GCA_964432965.1 uncultured Desulfohalobiaceae bacterium | reverse complement strand
AGATTCGCAACATAAAGATCGCGGAAAACGTGCCCCTGGAAACGGATACCAAGCGTTTCCGGTTCCTCTACGTGGAGGTGGACTACACCGAGGGCGAATCGGAGATCTATTTTCTGCCCCTGGGGTTCGCCCGGAACACCGGAGAAGATGCTGTAGCGGACAGCGAGAGCGAGATCAGGAGCCAGATCCTGACCTGGGTCCGTTTGGGCGCGGAAACCGGCTATGTCTACGACGCCCTCTATTGTCCCGCGTGCCGCCAGGCCCTCTTGCGTATGGTTCTTGCCTCCCAGAGCATCTCCGGCAAAAGGGGCTATCTTGTGGGAATACCCGGCAAGCTGACCGGGGAAGAGTCCCTCTTACAGAAGAATGCCCCGGACTCCCGTGTGCTCAAGGCGGAGCAGAGCAACACCTCGCTCCTGTACGACGACTCCTGTCTGCTAAAGCTCTATCGCAAGCTGGACGAGGGAACCAACCCTGACCCGGAGATCACCTCCTTCCTTACGGAGAAAATGGGCTTTGAAAACATTGCACCCTACCTGGGGCAGCTGGGATATTATCAGTTTTCCCGCAGGAGCTACATCCTAGGCATGCTGCAGAAGTACATTCCCAACCAGGGCGATGCCTGGACCTTTACCCAGGACCACCTGCACAAGTACCTGGAGCAGGTGCTTCTGTACAAGCAGACCCGGCACAAGGCCCCGCAAATATCGCAGTCCCCTCTGTACCTGGGACACTCCCATATTCCCCAGATACTGCAGGACTGCATAGGGGGCTACTTCCTGGAGATGATGCATCTGCTGGGCCGCATCACCGGTCAGATGCATCTCAGCCTCTCCCTGGAATCGGACGATGCCGCCTTCAAGCCGGAGCCCTTCTCCTGGCACTACCAGCGGGCCATGTATCAATCCATGCGCAACCTGAGCCGCAGGACGATCACTACCCTGAGACGGAGCCTGCCGCGACTCAGCGGAGAAGTGCGCAGCGAGGCAGAGGCCATAGTGCAGTCGGAGAACAGGATCCTGACCGAATTCGCCAAGCTAACCCAGGAGCGATTCGACACCATCAAGATACGCAACCACGGGGACTACCACCTGGGACAAATTCTCTACACTGGCAACAACTTCGTCATAGTGGACTTCGAGGGAGAGCCGGCCAGGCCCCTCAGCGAGCGGCGGCTCAAGCACTCCTGTCTTCGGGATGTGGCCGGTATGATCCGCTCCTTCCACTACGCTGCCTACAATGCCCTTTATCAGCAGCTCAGCTATAGCGGGGACGACCTGGAATACGGCGTCCAATGGATCGATCCCTGGTTCCGGGCCGTGAGCGGGATGTTTCTGTCCGCCTACCTGGAAACCATCAAGCCCAGCTCCCTGCTGCCCTCGCACAAGAGATCCCTGGAGCTGCTCTTCCGCTGTCTGCTGCTGGAAAAGGCCATATACGAGGTGGGGTACGAGCTGGACAACAGGCCGGACTGGCTCCCCATTCCGGTCAAGGGCGTGAAGCAGCTGCTAAACCACGAAATCTAATAACTGGGGGAAAACGAGATGCAATACGAGATGCACCACGACATAAGCCTGTTCCAGGACATGGACACCTATCTCTTCCGTCAGGGCACCCACTACCGGCTCTATGAAAAGCTGGGCTGCCATCGTGTTCGTTCCGGAAACCGGGAGGGTGTCTACTTCGCGGTCTGGGCCCCAAACGCGAGCAGAGTAAGCCTTGTGGCAGACTTCAACGACTGGAACGGGGCCAGCCACCCCCTGCAGCTGAGGCCTGATGAGTCGGGAATCTGGGAGGGATTCGTTCCCGGTCTGCCCGCGGGCCATCTCTACAAGTACCGCGTGGAATCCGGAGTAAACGACTACTGGGCGGACAAGACCGATCCCTTCGGCTTTTATTGCGAGAGTACCTCCAGCTTGGCTTCCGTGGTATGGGATCTGGAATACGATTGGCAGGACCGGGAATGGATGCAGAACCGAGAGGAAAGCAACAGCCTGCGGTCCCCGCACTGCGTGTACGAGTGCCACCTGGGCTCCTGGGCCAGGGGCGAGAACGACCGCTTCCTCGGCTACAGGGAGATCGCACCCCTGCTGGCTGAGTATCTTTTGGAGACCGGCTTCACTCACGTGGAGCTGTTGCCGGTTATGGAGCACCCCTTCTACGGATCCTGGGGATATCAGACCCTGGGATATTTCGCCCCTACCGCCCGCTACGGCACCCCCCAGGACTTCATGTATCTGGTGGATTATCTGCACAACCGCGGGATAGGGGTTTTTCTGGACTGGGTGCCCTCCCACTTTCCCGGGGACGAGACCGGCCTGGTCTACTTCGACGGGACCCATCTCTTCGAGCACCAGGATTCCAGATTGGGCTTCCATCCGGACTGGAAGAGCTACATCTTCAACTACGGCCGCAACGAGGTGCACGCCTTTCTCATCAGCAGCGCCCTGTTCTGGCTGGACAAGTATCACGTGGACGGACTCCGGGTGGATGCGGTAGCCTCCCTGCTCTATCTGGACTACGGCCGTTCCCAGGGTGACTGGATTCCCAACCGCTACGGGGGCAACGAAAACCTGGACGCCATAGCCTTCCTGCGCAACTTCAACTGTGCAGTGTACGAGAGCTTTCCCGGAGCCCAGACCATCGCCGAGGAATCCACCTCCTGGCCCATGGTCTCCCGCCCTGCTTATGCCGGGGGGCTGGGTTTCGGCATGAAGTGGAACATGGGCTGGATGCACGACACCCTGGACTATTTCTCCCGGGACTCCATATTCCGCAAGTACCATCACAGCGATATCACCTTCAGCATCTGGTACGCCTTTACCGAAAACTTCGTCCTGCCCCTTTCCCACGACGAGGTTGTCCACGAGAAGGGCTCCCTGCTGGAAAAGATGCCCGGCGACGACTGGCAAAAATTCGCCAACCTGCGCTTGATGCTGGGGTACATGTACACCCACCCCGGGAAGAAGCTTCTCTTCATGGGAGGGGAATTCGGCCAGAGAGGTGAATGGTCCCACGAGGAAAGCCTGCACTGGCACCTTCTTCAGGAGCCCATGCACAGCGGTCTTGCCCAATGGATCAAGGACCTCAACATGTTCTATCGAAGCGAGCCCTGCCTGTATGCCACAGATTTCGATCCGGCCGGATTCGCCTGGATAGACCACTCCGACTGGGAGCAGAGCGTGATCAGCTATCTGCGGAGATCTCCGGACAGGGACTTCGACCTGGCGGTTGTCTGCAACAACACCCCCCTGCCTCGGCCGAGCTACCGCATCGGGGTTCCGCGTCCCGGGTTGTGGCAGGAGGTGCTGAACAGCGACGCCAGAGAATACTGCGGCAGCGGCTGGGGCAACCTGGGCGGAGCCCGGACCTCCATGCAGCCCTGCCACGGCTTCCGGCAATCCCTGACCCTGAACCTGCCCCCCTTGGGGCTTATCCTGCTCAAATACCAGGAGAATGCTTGGTGAAACTGGGAGCCCAGTATCTCGGGAGCTCCCAGACCCGTTTCACGGTCTGGGCCCCGTACAGGGAAAGCGTGCAGGTCCGCCTGGAGGGCGCAGAAAACCGGACTGCCCATCTGCAGCCCCTGCAGCGCGGATACTTCCGGGGCGAGATCCACGGAGCGGAGCCTGGAGATAATTACAGCCTGATCCTGGACGGCGATCTCGTCCGTCCGGACCCGGCCTCCAGATACCAGCCGGACAGCGTACACGGCCCCTCCCAGATAGTGGACCCCTCCGCCTTCTCCTGGACTGATTCCCACTGGTTCAACATTTCCTTATCGGACCTGGTTCTCTACGAGGTGCACCCGGGCACCTTCACCCCAGGCGGCACCCTGGACGATATAATAGAGCGCCTGGAGGAGATAGCGGAAATGGGGATCAACTGCCTCAGCCTCATGCCGGTGGCTCAGTTTCCCGGGGGAAGGAACTGGGGCTACGATGCGGTGCTGCCCTTTGCCGTGCAGAACACCTACGGCGGCCCCTGGGCCCTGCAACGGCTGGTCAACGCATGTCACAGCCGGAATATGGCGGTTGTGCTGGATGTGGTCTACAATCACCTGGGCCCGGAAGGGAACTATCTAGCGGATTTCGGACCCTACTTCACCTCCTGCTACTCCACCCCCTGGGGTCCGGCTCTGAATTTCGATTCCGCACACAGCGACGAAGTACGGAACTTCTTCCTGCGCAACGCCCTGTCCTGGATCGAGGAATTCCATCTGGACGGCTTGCGCCTGGATGCGGTGCACGCCATCTTCGACATGAGCGCTCATCCCTTCCTCCAGGAGCTTTCCGCGCAGATCAGGACCCTTAGCCAAGCCCTGGGGAAGCCGGTGCATCTCTTGCCGGAGAGCGATGCCAACGACTCCCGCCTCCTGAGGGAGGAAACCGAGGGCGGATTGGGTCACGACGCCCAATGGGCGGACGATTTCCACCACAGCGTGCACGCCCTTCTCACCGGGGAAAGGGGCGGATACTACCAGGACTTCGGAGGCCTCGGCCACCTGGAGAAGGCCTTGCGCCAGGGCTACGTGTACGACGGCGTCTACTCCCCCTTTCGCCTGCGCAGACACGGCAACTCTCCCCGCGGTCTCTCCGGAGAGCGGTTCCTGGTCTACACCCAGAACCACGACCAGGTGGGCAATCGCAGGGAGGGAGACCGCCTGAGCACCATGATCCCCTTCGAGGCGGACAAGCTCAGCGCCGGCCTGCTGCTGTTGAGCCCCTTCCTTCCCCTTATCTTCATGGGCCAGGAGTACGGGGAGACCGCTCCCTTCCAGTACTTCACCAGCCATACCGAGGACTGGATCATAGAGGCCACCCGGCAGGGAAGAAAGGAGGAGTTCGCCGCCTTCAACTGGAACGGGGAGCCTCCGGATCCCCAGGACCCGGAAACCTTCTCCCGCTGCGTGCTGAACTGGCAGCTGCGGGAGACCGGAAGGCACAAGACCCTGGCCGGTCTCTACACCCGCCTGATTCAGCTGCGCCGCGGCCTGGCCCCCCTTTCCCAGCTCAGCCTGGAGCGGCTGCAGGTGCAAATCTGCAACCGGGAGG
>CAYSPQ010000050.1:2974-8759 GCA_964432965.1 uncultured Desulfohalobiaceae bacterium | reverse complement strand
AAATGCCGCAGCGGACAGTCTGGATGGGCTTAACCAACTGGCCGAGACCGAGCTTCCCGGGGATCTGTCCCTGGCCCTGACCACCTCGGCCTCCTCGCGGGACATGCAGATCATCCGGGCCGAGGACCTGGAATTAATCCTGGGTGACAGCCATATAAACGGGGAGGCGGAAGTGGATCTGTCCGGCTCCGTGCCTGCCGCACAGGCTGACCTCAGTTCGGACAAGCTTGACCTGAGGCCCTTTATGGCCCGGGACAACCCTGGGGACAACGGCGCAGCCGGAAATGCGCAGGCAAACTCCCCGAACGGACAGCGCCTCATTCCGGATCTGGATCTGCAGGCGGACTTTCTGCGCGCAATCAATGCTTCCGCGCAAGTGCAGATAAAGCAGCTGCTGCTTCCGGAAATAAAGGCAGAGAATCTGCGCATGAATCTGGACCTGGCTGGCGGCGAGCTCCGGGTAAACCCCATGCGGATGTCTCTTGCCGGCGGAAGCCTGGAGGGAGTGATCACCCTGCGCGAACAAAGCCGGGAGTTGTCTGCGGAATCCAGACTGGATCTAGAGAATATCCGGGTAAACGAGCTTATGGCCGCGATGGGACATCCGGATGTACTGCACGGCGAGCTGGAGGCGGCCCTGGATGTCTCGGGTGGCGGCTCCAGCCTGGCCAGCCTTGTGGGGCAGATGCAAGGAGAGGTTTCCGCCATCATGGAACAGGCAAGGCTGGACAGCTCCTATCTGGAAAAGGAAGGAGGGAATTTGCTTGCCTCGCTACGGCAGTATCTGGACCCAAAAAGAAGAGCCGAGGAATACACCCGGATAAACTGCCTGGTGACCTCCTTCCGGATAGATAACGGAGTGGCCGCAAGCAGGGTGATCCTGCTGGACACCAACGCGATGAAGCTGCTGGGCAACGGAGAGTTGGACCTGGCCACGGAGCGGCTGGATTTCGCCTTCGATCCTTCCCCCAAGCAGGAACTGGAAGGAATTGATCTCAACCTATCCGAGCTTAGCAACCCGTTCAAGCTTTCCGGCACCCTGGCCGAGCCCTCCCTTGCTTTCGACGCTCGCAGGGCGACGCAAACCCTGGGCAGGTTAGTCGGAGAGCTGGACCGGGACAGCCGCCTCGGGGAAGCGGCCAGAAGGCTGTTCCAGTCCAATGGCAGGGATATATCCTGCAGCCAGGCCAAAGCCCTGGCCAGAGGGGAAGAGCCGGAGCTGCCGGAAAAGCCGGAACGAGAGGAAGCCCCCCGGGAAGAGGAAAAGGAGAGCCCCGTGGAGAGGGGGCTAAGAGAGTTGGAGGAGGGAATCAGGGATCTGTTCTGATACGGATCTGCCGGGGAGCAGGCTTTCAAACCCGGTCAGGGCCTTGCGCATCAGCCATGAGACTCTTAATAGCCAACTTCGACTGCCAGAACATAGTGAGCAAGGATCAGGTAGTCAGGGCGGTCAAGCGGCTGCCCCGCTCTCACTACGCCGGAATCCAGGCCATCCGCTACGATCCCTACCGCACCCTGGGAACCATGGTCGCGGCGATGCAGAACAAGCCCTTCTCGCCTCACACTGAAGGATTCTTCTACCGCGATCCGGAATACAATCTCTCCGTGATCGTGGTGTTTCGCTTTCACTCCCTGCCGGAGTTCTACCACATCCTCTACCACGAGATAGGGCACTACGTGTTCCTCAAGGTGCTCAACCAGAACCAGAGGGACGAATGGCTCTACTCCGTGCGGCGGGCGGAAAGAAAGTGGGTGTCCCGCAGGGCGAGACAGAACGCGAAGGAGGACTTCGCGGAGACCTATGCCTACTTCTGCACCATCCAGTCCCGGCTCTCCGAAGTGCCCAGGAAGGCGGCCTTCTTCCGCTACAATGTCTTCGAGGGGATGGAGCTTCCCGCTCTGTCCTGAAGCGGACTCGTGGCGGAAAACAGGGGCAGCCCAGGCTCAGCCGCTAGTGTAGACCCTCAGCACAGGTATCCCGGAGGCTCGCCTCGCCTGCCCTCTTGATCACTTAATTACTGATCTCCCGCAGCGACGAGACGACGCAGCGCAGGGTAACACCGCGCCGCGGCGTCTTGGCGGGCAAATTCACACAAAGGGCCACAGGCCATCTACTCACCAATCGAAGCCTGGTTGCCATTAATCCTCTGCGATATGCACCCGCAGGTACAGATCTCCCGGCGGCTCTCCCCACCTGCCTTCCATTCCCTTGCCCCTGACCCGCAGAACCGTGCCCTCCCTGGTGCCGGGCGGGACTTTCACTCCCAGCTTAACGCGCTTTCCTCCCCTAGTGTAGGCCAGGCTCACTTCCGTGCCCAGCTGGGCCTCCTCCGGAGCAATGGTCAGGTTGTAGCGCAGGTCCTTTTCCCCTCTTTGCTCAATACGGTTTTGTTCCGAAGATTCCTGACCTGGTCCCAGGAAGATGTCCCGAACCTTGCGACCGAGCCTTTTGAGGAAACCTTCCTCGGACTTTCCTGGCTTGTCCCGGTCCAGATCCAGGTAGCGGCCCTCGGCTCCCAGCTCGGGGCCGGCTCCGCCAAAGGTCCGGTAGCTCCTGCCGCCTCCAGGGGTGAAGATGAACACTCCTCCGGCGAAACGTCCCCTTCCGCCTCCAGAGAAAAACATATTGTCCATGAACTCGCGGTCGAAGCGCACGCCGTGTCTTTCGAACTCCCTTTGCATTTCCCGGAAGATTCTGCTGGCCTCGGGATTGTTGAACAGGTCGCGGAAAATGCGCTCGAAGGGATCGGTGGCGAAATCCTGGCCTGCCTGTTCCCGCTGGAAGGTATATTCCCCTCCGTAGCGGCGCAGCTTGTCGTATTCCCTCCGTTTCTCCGGATCGATCAGGATGCCGTAGGCTTCCGTGATCTCCTTGAACTTGCTCTCCGCGTACTCCCTCTGCTCGTTGTTCCTGTCCGGATGGTATTCAAAGGCCAGCTTGCGGTAGGCCTTCTTTATCTCCTCGTAGGAGGCTTCCGGGCTGACCCCGAGAATCTGGTAGTAGTCCTTGAAGTGCGTAGTATTCATCTTTTTCTTCCCGTTTTTTTCCTGCTACGGAACCGGGCCGCGATTGAGCATACCGCGGATACAGGCCAGTTGGCGTCGCATCCTCATCTACTGCCGGGGGAGAATGACAACTTTTCCCCCAACGGAACGGTTGTTCCCGGCTATTTTCCTTGAGGGCTCCGCTCCCCACCCTGGGAACCAATGATTTTCCCCTGCCGGAAAAATGTGCTATGTTCCTATATTCATGAACCTGTTTTCCGTTGTGCCCGGTTAGCAATCTCTAAAACCACCAAAAGGCAATCCGGATCGAGGGCGGGAATCACTCCCTCCACCCCCTTGTGAAAACTTATACTAACCATGGAGATGGCTGGGTCAAGGCGCATCCCTCCCGGAGCAAGCACTGAGCAGTGAAAGGAGCGGAGCAGATCGTGCCATTTGCAGCTTTTGTGCAAGAGTAGATTCATTCGGTACAACCCCAAGATAAAGGAGAGGTAAATGAGCGAAAAATCGCCCTACTCCGCGTTCGCGGAAAAGATGATGCATCCCGGCTCCACTTATATTCCCCGGATCCTGCAAAGCATGATCAACCATCGCCAGGCCGAGCTGCTGATGTCCCTTCCGGCCACTGCGGAGCAGCTCGGGGAAAGGTTCGGCATGGACCCCGAGCAGGTGCGGCAGGATCTGGAGGATATGTACCGCAAGGGTCTGACCTTCAAAAAGCAGAAGGAAGAGGGCCTGATTTGGCGCCCGCCCATGCATATAGCCCAGTTCCACGACGCCACCATCGTCTGGCCCGAGGCCACGGAGGAGTTCTATCAGCTTTGGCGAAAGTACATGCAAGAGGAATGGCCGGAGCTGGCACCCAGCCTCAGCCAGTTGATGCCCCGCCCCTTCACCCGGGTCATTCCGGTGAACAGCGCCGTGGATGCCGGAAAGGCCCAGGTGCTGGTTTCCGAAGACATAAAGTCCATCCTGAGGCAGGCGAAGACAATAGCGGTAACCAACTGCACCTGCAGGCTGACCATGAGGAATTGCCATCATCCCCTGCAAGTCTGCCTGCAGATAAACAAGGGCGCGGAGTACACCATAGACAGGGGCTCGGGAAGAGAGATCTCCCTGCCCGAGGCCCTGTCCATAATAGACCAGACCGAGGAAGCCGGCCTGGTCCACGTGACCATGAACAAGTCCGATGTGGGACACTTTATCTGCAATTGCTGCGGCTGCTGCTGCCAATCCTTCACCCTGCTCATTTCCGATGGGATCAACCTTTGCGACCCCAGCCGCTATGTACCCCAAGTGGATGAGCAGTCCTGCACCGGCTGCGGCACCTGCGAAGAACGCTGCTGGTTCGGGGCCATAAGCGTGGGCGACAGCGAGATTGCCGCAGTGGAGGGGGAAAAGTGTCTGGGCTGCGGACAATGCGCCCAGGCCTGCCCCGAAGGAGCCATAGTCATGACCGAGCAGAGGGAGGCGGATTTCATCCCCGAATAAGGAGCGGGCCATGGGAGGATACATAGCGGCAATCGACCAGGGCACCACCAGCAGCAGGTTCATCATCTTCGACTCCAGCGGGGAGATAGCTGCTGCGGCCCAAAAGGAGCACAGGCAGATCCACCCCTTCCCCGGTTGGGTGGAGCACGATCCCCTGGAGATCTGGGACAACACCCGAGAGGTGATCCGGCAGGCGCTGCGGGATTCGCAGATAAGCCCCGGAGAGCTGGAGGCCTTGGGAGTGACCAACCAGAGGGAGACCTGCCTGGTATGGGACAGGCATACCGGTCGCCCCTACGGCAACGCCATTGTCTGGCAGTGCACCAGGACGCAGCGGATCTGCGAGGAGCTGGAGTTCTCCGGGGGCAAGGACCGTTTTCGCCAAAGCACGGGCTTGCCTGTCTCCACCTACTTTTCCGGACCCAAGTTCAAGTGGATCCTGGACAATGTGGAAGGGGCCAGAAAGGCAGCGGAAACGGGTCGAGCCCTCTTGGGGACCATGGATAGCTGGATAATATGGTGCCTCACCGGCGGAGCAGTGCACGTCACGGACGTGACCAACGCCAGTAGAACCCTGCTCATGAACATCCACACCCTGGACTGGGACGGGCAAATCCTGGATGTCCTGGACCTGCCCCGGGCTCCACTTCCGGAGATAGTTCCCTCCAGCGACTCCCGCACTTGGGGGAGAACAGCGAAGGACGCCCCCCTGGAAGCAGAGATCCCCGTCTGCGCGGCAATCGGAGATCAACAGGCCGCTCTGGTGGGACACACCTGTTTTTGGCCCGGAGAAGCCAAAAACACCTATGGCACCGGATGCTTCCTGTTGATGAACACGGGGGGCGAGCCATACTATTCCTCGCACGGGCTGCTTACCACCCTGGCCTACCAGCTGTCCGGACAACCCCCGGTCTACTGCCAGGAAGGGCCCGTGGCCATAGCCGGAGCACTCATCCAGTGGCTGCGGGACAATCTGCAGCTAATCCAGTCCGCGCCCCAAGTCGAGGAGCTGGCCAGACAGGCGGAAGACAACGCCGGAGTATACATAGTGCCCGCCTTCTACGGACTGCTCGCCCCCTACTGGCGTCCCGAGGCCAGAGGTATCATAGGCGGGCTCACCGGATACGCGGACAGGAGCCACATTGCCAGGGCCGCGCTGGAGGCCACCGCCTACCAGGTCAAGGACATAGTCCACTCCATGCAGAGCGACACCTCAGTGGAGCTGAAACAACTGAAAGTGGACGGAGGCATGGTGGACAACCGACTGCTCATGCAGTTCCAGGCGGAG
>CAYSPQ010000050.1:0-2964 GCA_964432965.1 uncultured Desulfohalobiaceae bacterium | reverse complement strand
CTCAATGTGCCGGTAATAAGGCCCTGGATTCTGGAAACCACCAGCCTGGGAGCTGCCTACGCGGCTGGGCTGGCCACCGGATTCTGGTCCGGTCTACAGGAATTGCGAAACCTGTGGAGGGAGGAAGCCAGATGGTCCCCTCAAATGTCCGGGGAAACCAGGGCTGGGAAGTACCAGGGCTGGCAGAGGGCGGTCACCCGCTCCTTTGATTGGCAAGAGTGAATGTAGCCATACCCTGGTTTTGAGCTGGGAAACGGTGAGATTCAGCTCATCTTCAACATCCAAGATCTGGGAGGAGAAAAGATGCAGAACAAGCATTTGTCCGTGCAGGAAGAGGAGAAAGTGGCCTACGTGCGAATCAATCGCGAGGACAAGGGGAACAGCCTTTCCCCGGAAGTGCTGCAGGAGATCGGGGACACCTTCATTGAGCTCTCCGACCGCGAGGACATTCGCGTGCTCGTCTTTACCGGAGGGGAAAGATACTTCTCCGCCGGATTCGATCTCAACGAGATCAGGCAAATAGACAAGTCAGCCAACGAGGAGTATATCGCCCTTTTCCAGCGCGCCTACCGTTCCATCATGTTCTGTGCCCAGCCGGTTATCTGCGCAATAGGAGGCCCGGCAATCGCCGGCGGATTCGACCTGACCATGATGTGCGACATCCGCTATGCCTCGGAAAGGGCCAAGTTCGGGCAACGGGAGGTCCCCTTGACTCTCACTCCCCTGGTGGATCCCCTCTGGCGCATCATCGGCCTGAGCAGAGCCAAGGAAGTGGCCCTGACCGGCAGGATCTACGACGCCTACGAAGCCGAGGGCATGGGTTATGTAAGCAAGGTCTTTCCGGAAGGGGAACTGCTGGACGCCGTAAGCAAGATAGCCAGGGACATGGCCTCCTTTGACGGAGCCTGCCTGAGGGAGACCAAACAGCTGTTCCACATGACCCTGGACCAGGATCTAAACGGTGCCATGCGCACCCAGGAGTGGCTCTTTCGCTCCTACCTGGGATCCGAGGACAATCGTAGACGCATAGATGAGCTGTTGCAGGAGCTTGCCTCCAAAAGGCAAAAATAGGGGATTCAAAAAAGCCAACAGCAACTGGAAGGCTCTACAGGCAGGAGGGCTAGCTCCGCGGGAATGAGGCGATATGTGGCCAGGCTACATCCGGAAGAGGACCTCCTGGATGGATAGCAGCCATAAAACACTGGGGTTTGCAGGAAAACATGTTCAACGTTTTGAGTTATCTAAAAAAACATCAGTTCGAAATCGTGGCTTAGTGTGCAGACAGTTCTGTCCTAACAGGCTGTTGAAAAAGTCCTTATCAGACAGGGTGTTCAAAAATTCCAAGTGCAAGGCGCGAAAAAAGTTCAAGGTCGTAGCGTAGTTAGCCTACGTAAGAGTTTGAACTTTTTGAAGCAACGCAGCAATTGGAAGATTTTCAACGCCCTGCTAACCAGACAAAAACAAGGGAAATGCCAAGCTCTTGCCGGGCAGGGGCCTAGTCCGACCTGCCGTGGACTTCAGAAAGGTGGAGAAAGGGCCGAATCCCGAATTCGGAGGGGTGATGGGTCTGCCCTATCCGCCGGCCTTCAGGGTCGTTTCGGCCCAGATCCACGATTTCCCCCCTTTGATAGCCGTTTTCCGCCTTGCGCAGGACAAGGACCCGGGGCAGGCTCCCCCTGCGCGGGTCGCCTCCGTGGCTCACCACTCCCAATTCCCCGGTATTGAAGGACACAACCGTTCCCACGGGCATCACTCCGTGCATGTTGACGAACCACTTGAGCAGAAGGGGGTCGAAGGCCGCTCCGGATTGCTTGAGCATCATTCCCATGGCCCGGTCCGGGCTAAGCGGTTGCTCCCGGTAGACCCGGGAGGAAGTAAGGGAATCATACACGTCGCATATCTGGATGATCCTGCCGAAGAGGCTCAAGGGCCAGCTCCAGCCCACCTGGGGATAGCCCTTCAGGTCGTAGCGCAGATGATGCTCGAAGGGAGGCAGAATGAGCTTGGCGATCAGGTCCGGCGAGGCCTGCAGCCTTATCAGCTTGCGAACGCTGTTCAGGGAATGCTGCTTTATTTTCCTGAACTCCCTTGTCGTCAATGGACCGGGCTTGTTCAGAATCTCCCGGGGAATGTCCACCTTGCCCAGGTCGTGGAAAAGCCCGCAAAGACCCAGACGAACCAGGGATTGCCTGGACAGACCGATCTCGTGTCCGAGACAAAGGGATTCAATGGCCACGTTCACGGAATGGACAAAAGTATAATCATCGTGCTCGCGGATGCTCATGGAGCCCAGCAAGATGGACTTGTCCACGGAGACGAGATCAGTAAGCTCCTGGACCACGCGTAAAGGCTTGCGCACCCCTATGGATTGATCCTTGGCCAGCTTAAAGCTGATCTCCCTGACCACGTTATAGGCCTGCAAGTAAACCTGCTGTGCTATGCTGGCCTTCTCCTGCAGATCCATCTCCATTTGTGCCTGCTGGGAACTGGCTACCAGGTCCACCCAGTGGTAATCCGGTTGAGCGAGCCTTTTCTCCAGCCAAGCAGAGGGATGAGTTTCCCTCATTGCCTGCAGCACGTCCCTGACGAATCGATCCACCTCCTTTTCCGTCGTATCCAGGAAGCCGAGATTGAACTCCAGGCCGTGGATATCCAGGCGCCTGAAGTAGCTGAGCAGAGTAACCAGAAAAACCGAATTGCTTCCCGTGAACAGGAGCTTCTCGCCCTGGACGAAAATACGGCTGTGCCTTGCCTCCACGGATAAAAGCGTGTCCTCCTGAAGCAGCTGGCCTGCGCTGCTCATGAACTCCCTTGCCGCATCCCGGAGGAGGCGATTACTCGACTTGTGTATGCGGGCGGTCTGGATCAGACGAACGAAAGCCCGCACGAATCTGGCGCCCGGGGTCTCGGTGGTGACGCCCCATGAACTGGAATCCGGCAAATTAGCCGCAGACAACATCAGAG
>CAYSPQ010000049.1:0-8790 GCA_964432965.1 uncultured Desulfohalobiaceae bacterium | reverse complement strand
CGGAAGGGCCCTTACCACCACCATGCCGGCGTGGGGCTGCAGTATAACCTCCCCGTCCTCTCCAGCAATGGACTCCAGGGTGGACTGTACATCCGACCAGAAATCGCTGTGCGTGGTGGTTCCTATATCGCTCTGGGTGATATCTTCCTCGGCCACGCTTCCGGAAGTTACCTGGATGGAGGATTCGCCTTCGCGAATGATATCCAGATAGTCGATATGAAAGGTCTGGGTCAGGAGGCCGGCGGGCATGATCTGATAGCCCGCCTCGGTGCGGCGGTAGGGATAGCCGTGCATGTCGCGTACAGCCTTCAGCACCTGGGGCAGGGTTGCGTTGCTCATCTGCAGGGTGATGCGCCCCTCCACCTCGGGATGAACAGTAAGGCTGTAAGGTGTATCCCGGACCAGGCTCATGAAGAACTCCCTGGCCGGCACCTGTTGGGCCCGCACGTCAAAGCGCGGCTCTTCCGGGGCTTCGAATTCGGTTTCCCTGGGCAATTCTGCCGCTTCCTCCGCCTCGGGCAGAAGGGCCTCGTCCACGGAGGAGGGCACTTCCCGGGCCGTGTCCTCACTATCCTGCTCCACCGTTTCCTTCTCCTGCTCCTCCGGCTCCGGGAGAGTCTGCCGCTGCTGCTCGGGCGCTTGCTGGGCGCAGCCGGTCAATAGGGCCAGGAGAAGGGAGAGGGCGAGCAGAGTTATGCATCTGGGCAGTCTCATTTTTTGTCCCCTGCTAGTCTGTGTTCCTTGTTATGCCGCTTTCCCCGGAAGAAAGACCGATCGTGATCTGCTGACCCCGGTAAATAAGGACAACGGAATCGGGGCGGATGGAGGTGACCTTAGCCCCGGCCACGCTGTCGCCCACTTTCTTAACCTCTCCGTTGATCACGGCAACCCGGCGCTGCGGGGAATATATCACCGAGGAGAGCTGCCAGGAGGGCTCCCGCTCCTGTTGGGTTCTTGTTCGCTCTTGCTCCCTAACTTCGGGCGAGGAGGGCCTGGTGGGATCGGGCAGGGATTCGCCTGCCGCAGGTGCCGGACAGAGCAGGGCCCCCAGCAGGAGCAGGGCAAGCGTGGCACTGCCGGCGTCCGTTCGGCGCAGGGAGGTCAAAATCCCAGCCATGTTCTCTCCAGACTAAGGGTGTGCACCCGTAGACGCAGCCTGGCCGTGGGATGGTCGATCACGGTGAATTCAAGCCTGTCCCAGAATAGACGGCCAGTGAGGTCCTGCATGTTGTTTAAAGCGCTGATCGCCGCAGGATAGCTGCCTCTGAAGGTGATGGTCAACGGGTGGCGGTATAGGTCCGGGATAGTGGCGCTGTCCAGTTCCTCGGGAGAATCGGTCAAGTCGGTAAGCTGCACTTGCCGGGGAGGGTGATTGGTCAGCTCCGCAAGCTCCAGCTCCGCGCTTTTCTGCAGCACCTCGCGAAGCTGGGCTGCCATTCTCCTGGGCGAGATCAGCTCCCGCCTTTCCTCTTCCAGTCGTCTGTCCAGCTGCTGCAATTGCTCTTCCAGCCGCTGCACCTCGCGCTGCAATCTCTCCGAGGGTTCCTCACTGACTTTCTGCAGCAGCTCCTGCTTCTCCTCCTCAAGGGAATAGACCTCTTCCTGGGCAGTCCGGGTCTGGGTCTGTACTTGCTCCAGACGATCCCAGCGGCCCTCGAAGAAAAAAACGTGCCAGACAACGGAGATTACCGCCACAGCAGCGCCCGCCACCAGGAGTTTTTCCCGGAGGTTGCGCTTTCCGAACTCTTCCGCTGCCTTGCCGTACAGATCCTTCACGCTTTGCATAAAAGTCACTCTGCTCTGGAATACAAGGTGAAGGAGAGCAGTTCCTCCTCCTGCTCCACTTGCCGGGCCCTTAACTGTTCGAAGGTCAGTCCGGACATCACCTCTTCCCGGGAAAGACGCTGCAGATAGTGGGGGATTTGCTCAGAGACAGTGGTTCGGCCGGAAATTCGCAGTTCAGGTCTTTCTTCCAGATCGATGCGGAAGGAGGTGATCCACAAGTCGGAGACGCGTTGTCTGGCCATGGCCTCCAGATAGGGAGCAAAGCCCTCTTGTAGCTCTGTCTCTCTTTGGGAGAGCAGGTCCACAAGCCCGGACTTGGCATCGCGCCGGGCGGAAAGCTCCCGGATGCGCTCTCTGAGAGGCTCGTCCGGACCCTCGGTCGCCTCCTGGCGCAGCTCTTCCACCTCGGCGCGCAGCTCGTTCTGCTCCGCCTGGGTCGCCTCCAACCTTTGCTCCCACTCCTGAATCCGGTGCTCGATATATAGGGTTGCGGTCGCCATAAGGCAGACAAGAAGAGCAAGACCCAAGAGCAGATAGGTCAGGGCAGAAGGCCCTTTTTGGGGTCTCAGCTCCGGGGTGAATAGATTTACTTCCTGTTTTATCTCTTGCATAGTGGTAAATCTTTGCCGTCTAACAGGGCGTTGAAAATCTTCCAATTGCTGCGTTGCTTCAAAGAGTTCAAACTCTCACGTAGGCTAACTACGCTACGACCTTGAACTTTTTTCGCGCCTTGCACTTGGAATTTTTGAACGCCCTGTCTGATAAGGACTTTTTCAACAGCCTGCTAAAGGATTTTCCTTGGAAGAAAAAGCCTCATTCGGCTTGTTTCAAGGCACAGCCAAGGGCTGGCAGACAGCGTCCCTGCTCCGCATAGGACAGCTCCTGTCCCAAATGTGCATCCAATTCCAGAAGCCGGACAGGGATATCCAGGTTTTGCTGCAGGTGCTCTTGCAGTCGCGGCTCCTGTCCCAGTTGGGGAGCAAGGAGCAGGGTGGAAACAGGACTGGCCCGAAAATTGCTCTCATAGTAGTCCAGAGTGCGCTGCACATCCAAGAGCAGGGAATCGAATATGGTGGATCCCATGTCGTCCGGCTCCAGTAGCCCGCTCTCCGGGGCCTCCGCAGCGCCCCCCAGCAAATGGTCCATGCCCGAGGTCAGTCTACGCGCAACGTAAAGCACTCCCGCCCGGTAAACAAGGAGAACCCCCGCGCCTCTCTCCAGATGGAGAAGGGCCACGGTGGACTCGCTCTCCGGCTCCAGGCGAAGAACGTTGCGCAGGACCAGCTCCGGTATATCAATGGCCCTTAGCCGGAGACGGGCCTGTTGCAGCAGATTTATGCGCTGCTCCACTCTGTCCCTGTTAGCGGCGACCACATAGACCATACTACCCAGGCCCGGTGCCTCGGGTGCGGAGAAGACATCGATCACCGATCTGTCCAGGGGATAATCTATCAGGTCCTTTATTTGCCAGCTTACCGCTTGGCGCATTTCGTTTTCCTTTACCCGGGGCGGCTGGATCTGCACGAGCTGATAGTCGGACAGGGGCAGGGAGGTGATCACGGGTAGACGAGGGCGGGCAATCTCGCGGATCTTTCGGTAGAGCAGCTGATCCCGTCCCTCCTCCTGGCCCCAGGCAAAGGTGTGGGCGCTTATAGACCGGGCCCCGGCTTTTTCCGCGGCAGAGGCCCGGACCACGGCTGCACCCTCGGAATCCAGCTCCAGGCCCAGGGTCAGCCCGGATCTCTTAAACAGGGAAAACGGAGAGGACATAGCTCATCCCGGTGTTCGGCAGTTTGGTGGTTTCAATCTCCTGCGGCTCGGCTCTCCCTTTGCTCCAGATCCCGGCACAGATGAAAGAGGGTTACGGCGTCCAGTCCCTGCTCCGTGTCCAGACCTCTGGATTGCTGGTAGGAGCGAATGGCGCTTCTGGTCCTGGGTCCGTATTTTCCGTCAATGCGGCCTGGGTAGTATCCTTTTTCCTGCAGCAGGGTCTGCAGGATAGCTATGTGGGAAGGGCTGGACTCACGGGGATCCTCAAGATCCAGCTCCAATATGGGCTTCCAGAGGATGTACCACCGGGGGTCCTGCCCGGTTAGATCGCGCCAGGGAAGAGAGGCAAAACGAGTGCCTCGAGCGTCCGGCAGGTTTTCCACTCCCGTGAGATACAAACCGGAGGGCAGTTGACTCCGAAAATGCTCGATTTCCCCAGTGGCCATGGCCTGCTGCAGAAAGTACAATTTATTATCAATATCAAATGTTTGTAAAAAAGTCAACAATTTTTCCTCCGCGTTCTCGGGAGGCTGCCTGGTATCTTCCGGGGAATCCTTCTGGGATTGGCCAGCCAGACTGGACTCTTCCTCCCGGGATTCGGCGGCAGAGCCCTCTTTGTCCTGTTGGACAGCGCGACCCGTGGTTTCCAGGAAGGGACCCAGTTGCAGGTGGGTGACTCCCGGTACGGGGCTACCAGTGACCGGAAAATAGATTCCGGTCAAAAGCAGAAGCGTGACTGCAGCAGTGGCCAGGGACAACCCCCTTTTCCGGCGCGAGCTCCGCAGGTTCTGTCTGATCAGGAGATGATGGGAGGAGATCTCCTGCAGTGCCTTGCGCACCGACCCTCGGGAAAGGGTGCGGCTGTCCTCCAGGGCCAGGGCGTGCAGGGCGCGATCCAGGATCAAGTTCACCGCCCTGGTGTTGCCCTTGCTGGCGCGCCAGAGAAGCGCAGATGCGGGGGAAGTTATTCGAATGTGGGATCCGGCCCTGGCAAGCTTGAAGGAGCAGTAGCGCCGGACTTCCTCCTTGTTCATGGGAAGCAGCTCGCACTGCAGATAAATGCGGCTCTGTAGCTGCCGTAGGCCGGTAGTGGCCAGGGTCTGTTTCAGCTCCGGCTGGCCGGCGAGCAGGATCTGGACCAGCTTTTGCCCTCCGCCTTCCAGATTGGACAGCATGCGCAGGGATTCCAGGGCCTGTTGCGATAGGTTATGCGCCTCGTCCACTATGATGGCGCAGTTGCCTCCATTCTCGTTCACCTGCAGGAAGTGGCTGTGTAGTATTTCCAGCATCCGGGAGAGGGAGGCTGGGGAAGGGGCCTGCAGTCCGAAATCGGAAATGATGGCCCTTAGGAGCTCCCTGCGGTCGAGGGAGGTGTGAAAGACCCAGGCGGTGTGGAGGCCTTCCTGTGTGTGCAGGCTCTTCAGAAGCTGCAGCAGGAGGGAGGTCTTGCCCACTCCTACTTCCCCCAGAAGGAGGAGAAAGCCTTTTCTGCTCACGATTCCGAAGTGCAGCTCCTGCAGGATGCGCTGCGTCTGGGAGGTGTAGAAGTATCCCTCTTCGCTTGTGGCAGGAGTGAAGGGGTTGAATGCAAGCCCCAGGTGTTCCGTGACTAGCCGGTCATTCATGCCTTTCCCTTGAGAAGATAGCTACATGGGGATTTTGGATTTCAAAAATGAGTCCAGTTTGTATTAGTGCCAGGGGCAAGGAGAAATCTTTGCTGCACAGTGATATTATTGTGAACAACCGTAACAGGAACGATGTTTCATGTGAAGGCGGCAAGGGGCCTTCTTCGGGCTAGAGGCTACAGAGCTGAATCCGGGGAAGGGACAGGGAGAAGACAATTGTATATAGCCATGGATGCAAGTATGATGCCCTAGTTGCAGGGATGGAATCGCTGTATTCAAAGAAAAGATGGATTCTCTGGATGTAGACCTGATAGGATGGGTCTGCAAAAAGTCTTTTTTGCAGACCCATCTGATAGGGGACTGTTTAACGGGAAAGAGGATTGGTAATGGGACAAGATTGGAGAAGCACGCACTGCGGCAGGATGGATCACGGCGGGTGTTCGTTGCGGGTCAAGGTAGAAGGAGGCAGAGTGACCCGGGTGAAGGGAGACCCCGAGGGCCGCTTGAATAAGGGCTATGTTTGCGGCAAGGGCAGGGCTTTGGCGGAGCTGCAGGGCAGCGAATATAGACTGCGTCAGCCCCTGTTGCGGCAGGGTCCGCGGGGATCGGGCGATTGGCGGGAAATCGACTGGTCGGAAGCCCTGGACAGAGTTGCGCATGGCCTGCAGCAGACCCGGCAAGATTTCGGAGCGCGTTCCGTGGCCTTTTGTCAGGGTATGCCCAAGGGTCTGGAGCATTTCGCCCTGATCCGTCTGACCAACTCCTTCGGAACCCCAAATGTGGTCGCTGTGCAGGACGTCTGCCACGCACCCAGGGAGCTAACCGGCAGGCGAATGTGCGGCTTCTATCCTGTCCCGGACCTGGACGGACCCGGGGAGCTGATTCTGCTCTGGGGGAGCAATCCTACGGTCACCAACGAAGAGGGCGAAATCCATACCCGACTGATGCGACGGCTGCGGGAGGGCGCCAAGCTGGTGGTGGTGGATCCCAGGCGAACCCAGCTGGCGGCCAGGGCGGACGTATGGCTTCCGGTTCGACCAGGGGCTGATTTGCCCCTGGCTCTGGCCTTTCTGTATGTAATCTTCGAGGAGGATCTGCAGGACCTGAATTTTCTGCAGAACTGGTGCCGGGGGTGGCGACAGCTGGAGGATGCGGTGGGGAGCTTCTCTCCGGAAAGGATGAGCCTGGCTACCGGAGTGGAGCCCCAGCTGATCCGGGAGGCGGCCAGGGCCTATGCGAGGGCCAGGCCGGCTACACTGGCTTGGGGGAACGCTGTGGAGCAGACTGAACACTGCTCGCAGACCATCCAGGCCCTGCTTTCCCTGATGGCTGTGTGCGGAAATCTGAATACCGCGGGTGGAAACACCAAAGTGAGCGAGCCTGAGGTCTTGAGCCCGGGCCGCTTCGTAAGGGCCGATCTTTTGCCCCGCAAGAGGGAGGAGATCCTCAATTTCGCCCACGCTGCCGACTCCCGGCTTATGACCGTGCCACCCTCCTTTTTCCGCCAAGCGGTGGTAGAGGAGGAGCCGTATCCTGTCCGGGCCGCGTACATGCAGTGCACCAACCCCCTGCTAACCTGGGCGGACAGTGACTGGACGCACAGGGCTCTCTCCAGGTTGGACTTTCTGGCAGTCTCCGAGCTGGTTATGACTCCCACTGCGGCCATGGCGGATGTGGTGCTTCCCGCAGCCTCCCATCTGGAGTTCGACGACATGGGGCACTACGGGCTGGGTCGGGGAATGGTCCTGGCCCGTCCGGGGGCGGTGGAGCCCCCTTCTGTCTGCAGACCGGATCTGGAGATCATCAATGATCTGGGTCATCGTCTGACGGATCCCGAGCTGTGGTTCGAGAGGGGGCGGGATATGCTGCAGGAAGTTCTGGCCCCCAGCGGTCTGGACTGGGCTGCCTTTTCAAGCAGGGGGGTGTTGGCGGGACAGAGACTTTGTGAGGACCATCTGGACAAGGGCTTTTCCACAACCAGCGGCCTGGTGGAGCTGGAGCCTCCCTCGGGCTGGCATAAGGGACAAGCCCCGGAAGCTCCGTGCGCGAAGCCGGGGGAAGGGAATTCCGCCTGGCCGCTGCTTCTCACCAGCTCCAAGAGTCCCTACTTCCTGCACTCCTCCTACCGCTGGATAGGTTCCCTGCGCGAGAAAGAGGCGGAGCCCAGGATGCGGATCCATCCGGAAACCGCCCGGGATTTGGGCCTGAAACAGGGAGAATGGGCGGTGCTGGAAACGGAAAAGGGAGGCATCACCCAAAGGGTGGAGACAAGCCAGGATGTGCGCCGGGATACCGTTTGTGCGGCCTACGGATGGTGGTATCCGGAAGGGAGCCAAGCGCGCTGGCGGGAGGCGGACCTGAACCGGATTATCCCTGCCCGTTTTCTGGATGCCAGATTCGGCACTCCCCGGCTGCGAGGTGTGCCCTGCCGCGTGTATCCAGCTTCAAAGTCACGCCTGCAAAAACTCGTTTTGCAGGCGTGTCTTTGAAGGAGTTAGTGATGGGGAATTGAGGCCAAAATCAGTATTCCCACGATCACTCCGGACAGTACCCCGAAGGTTCCGGAATGTCCGGTGGAGAGCTTTTCCATCTGCGGGATCAGCTCGTCAAAGGTGATGAACAGCATTGCACCCGCGGCGAAACCCAGGGCCATGGAATTCAGCATGGGCGAGATGGTTCCGATAAACCCGCCCATAAAGGCTCCCAAACCCATGGGCACTCCCACCAATATTGTGGTCAATAAGATTCGGTGAGCCTGGACCTTGCCCACGTTCAGAGGCAGGGAAAGGGCCAGCCCTTCAGGTATGTTGTGCAGGAAGATGGCAGCCGCCAGGGCTATTCCCAGGTAGGCCTCCTGCATGCCGCCCACTCCTATGGCCAGGCCTTCTGGAAAATTGTGCATGGCTATCCCCAGCCCCATTATGGCCCCGGTCTTCAGAAAGGGAGAGCGATCCTCCTTACCGAAAACATGATGGTGGGGGAAGACAAGATCTATCGCCGCCATGAGCCCTATCCCCAGCAGCAGGCCAGCCAGGCCCCACCCTAGGCCTCCGTCTTCAAAGGCCTCAGGCAAAAGCTCGAAGGCCACGACTGCGATCATGACTCCAGCTGCCAAGCCCAGGAGAGAGCTTATCTGCAAGGGGCTTATCCGGCTTAGGAAAAGCCCCAGGATTCCACCCAGAGCTGTGCCCATAGTGCCAGCCAGCAATCCCAGAAGAGTTATTTCCAGTAAGGTCATCTTCGCGTCTCCATTCCAGAAGTAATTTGTTCTCGGTTTGTGTTCATGGTTTGTTTTAAAGTTAGGCAAACCTAATTTTGATTTTTCCTCTTGTCAAGAGTGATTTGACTGCAGTCAGATTTTTTTGGAAAGGGGCCCTCAAGGATGCGCCTGCAAAAAGTCTTTTTGCAGGCGCAGATGACAGAAGACAGAGGACGGATGACCCCAGTGAAACAAAGACAAGGTTTCACCCCGGTGTATTGGAAGACCCCAGTGAACCCCCCAGTTAAACAAAAGAAGCCCAGTTAAATTGAAGAGGCCCAGTTAAACTCAAGAAGGTTTAACGGGCCAGGGGTTTAACCGGGTAAACTTCGGGAACTCTTTCAGAGTTGG
>CAYSPQ010000048.1:0-8836 GCA_964432965.1 uncultured Desulfohalobiaceae bacterium | reverse complement strand
AAGATGCATCTGCAAAAAGTCGAGAAACAAATAATTCAGGAACAAGTTAGCTTCATAACTCTTTGTTTTTACTGACTCCTGATCCCTGTCTCCTGACTCCTGCGAGTGCAAAACGGACTTTTTGCACTCGCATCTTCCAACTCAGGTTACAAATCCTGAACCCAATGACTTATCCTTCCACTCAAGGTATGATATAGTCGTTATTTTTAACAGAGCCAAGCAATGAGGGTCTTATAATGCCTCACAAAGAACTGGACTGCACCGAGCTCGCCTGTCCGCAACCTGTGCTCAAGTGCAGGGAGCAAATCCAAGACGGCAACACGGAGAGCATCCGCATTCTAGTGGACAACGCCCCGGCAAGGGACAACGTCAGCCGCTTTCTGCAGAGCAGTAACTACATCCTGCAAGAAGTAAAAGAGGAGAGCGGAGTTTTCGCCATCACCGCGGTCACAGCAGACGGGAATGCCGGAGCAAGGGAAACCGCTAGTGCTAGCCGGCCCGAAGTGGACAAGACAGAGCAACCCACATCTTTTCCTGGGCAGGTTATATTTGTTACTTCGGACCGCATTGGGCATGGTGACGAGGAACTCGGGGCCAAATTGATGCGTAATTTCATTCTCACCCTTGCGGAAACCGGATCAGGCCTATGGCGGATCATCCTGATCAACTCCGGGGTTAAACTGGCTGTCGGAGACAGCCAAGTAGTCGATGAACTACGCAAGCTGGAGGCCGCCGGGGTAAGCATACTGGTCTGCGGGACCTGCCTGGAGCACTTTCAGTTGCTTCAGCACAAAGCGGTCGGGGACACAACCAATATGTTGGACGTGGTGACCAGCTTGCAAATAGCGGACAAGGTGATTAAAGTTTGAGGCACCATGTCATTGCAGGAAAACCATGCCCGCATACGCTTGAATAAACTGCTCAGTAGCCGCGGCTACTGCTCCCGACGCAAGGCAGACGAACTTATCGCCTCCGGCTCCGTTGTGGTAAACGGGGAAACAGTCACCAAGCTGGGCACCTGCGTGGATCCCAAGGAGGACAAGGTTTCCGTGAACGATCGCATAGTTTCCCGTCCGGAGGCGAAAGCCGGCTCTCCAATTCATCTGGCCCTGCACAAACCGGTAAAAGTGCTTACCACCCTTTCCGACCCTCAACAAAGGAGAACAGTGAACGACCTCCTGCCGGCAAGCCTTAGCCGGCAGAGGGTTCTGCCCGCCGGACGGCTGGATTACCTTAGCGAAGGCCTGCTATTGATGAGCACTGACGGGGAGTTTCTACACAAGGTCACACATCCCAGCTTCAGTCTGCCCAAGATCTACCGAGTCAAGGTTCAGGGTAATCTGAACCGAAAAAAACTCCAGGCGGTGCAGAGGGGCTTGCGCCTTGACCCCAAACTGCGCCTGGCTCCTACTCCGATCAAGGTCCTTGCTTCCTCCGGCGGAAATAGACATTGGCTGGAGATAACCCTGCACCAAGGGATTAATCGGCAAATCAGAAGGATGTGCAAGGCACTGGACTGGAAGGTTCTACGACTTGTCCGGGCTCAACAGGGACCCATTACCTTGCAGGGACTGCCGGCAGGAGACTTCAGGCACCTAGCACCAGTCGAAATCGAGGAAATCTGGCACTGGGCGAGGGAACCAGGGAGCGAGCTAGGGGATCACTCCCGGCTTTCCTGGCCTTGAATAAGCTGGGTTAGAATGCGGGTCAGGTCTCCCAGTTGATCCAACGGCATGCGCTCGTTGGAAGTATGGGCCATGGAAAGCTCTCCAGCCCCGAACACCACGGAAGGGACCCCCTTGCGCACCAGATTGGCCCCATCTGTCCAGGAGGGCATTCCCCACATGGGCGGCTCATTTCCCATAACCGCTTTCGCGGCTGTTGCCAGCTTCTTGACTATGGTTTCTTCTTCCTCGGTTTCCCAGGGCTCCCAAACGTCCTCCATATGCACTGACTCGGCCAGCTCCAGGGCCTGGTATATCTGATCCGCCACAGTGGAACCCTCCAAACCCGGGGCAAATCCCACCTCCAGCTCCATGATGCATCTGGGCGGCACGAGCATGGTATCCGAGCCACCCTGAATTCGCCCCAGATTCATCCATCCACCAAAGGGAAAGAGCCGGTGCTTGTGACGGGTAAACCCCAACTCCCTGAGCTGATAGTACTGGCTCATGGCCACCTCGATCGCGGATTCCCCTTTCCAGGGCATAGCCCCATGTGCCTCGCGACCGGTAAAGCTCAGCTGCAGGGAGATGGAGCCTGCCTCCGCCGGGGCCAGGCGCAGTCCAGTCGGTTCCAGCACAACCGCTCCGGTTATATTGGGCGGAATGCGCAACTGCTCGGACCCCCGGCCCAATCCCTCCTCGTCCACGACAAAGGCAACTTGCACCGGCTCTTCCGTTTGATTCAGGCTGTAGAGCAAAGAGGCAATCAAGCCCTTGGTGTCCACAGCGCCCCTGCCTATCAAGTATCCGTCCCGAACTTCCGAGGCAAAGGGATCGGGATGCCCGTAGGCGGGGTAGACATCCACATGGGTAACAAACAATGGACCCCCTATCCCACGGGAAGCGATAAGGTTCTTTCCCCCGGCGCCTATTATTTGTTGCCATTCCACCTGGCATCCGGCCCGGCCAAGCTCCCGGGCAAGAGGCTCACCTATAAGCCACTCCCTGCCGGCAACCGTTGGATAGCGAATCAGCTCCCGGGCCAGATCGAGCACCTCCCTGGGGCATCCCAAGAGCTCCCCGGTTTCGAACGGACCGTATTGACTTGTATCCATATATTCTTCCCCTGCTGGATTCGATCGAGAAAAGCTTTTTAGTATACTCTATATATCAAAAAAGGACAAGTATGAAGCTCCTGACCGTAGTAGGCGATCACCACGCCGGGTATAGCACACTCTTGACAACAGCCCTCAAAGGAGGGAAACATTTTCTACCGCTGTTTTTAACCTGAAAACAATACGGAGTCCGCTGTGAGGGCTTATTATATCCACGAGCTGGCCCAGGAGGATGTCCGCAGGATCAAGGATTATCTGACGCACCTGGGTCACGGCGGTCCTATCGAGGACATCTATTGGTTCGAGCTGCCCCGGGAAAGGCTTACCGACAGACAGCGCAGGCACCACGAGGAGTGCGGCCCCTACGTATTCTCCCTGGAGACCGGTAGCACCTGGATCTATCTGGAGTTGCTGGTTCGCCCCAGAAGTACTCTGTACTGCAGTTGTTACCAGTATGCAAACACCCAACAGGCAACCTTTATAATGCATCAACTGGAAGAAATCCTTACCGAACTGGATATTTCCACTTAAATCGTCGATCCTTGGCTTTTTTATACCCTGCCTATGGCTCTACCCCCAAGACTACAGGATCTGCCTCCCCGCTTGGCCCATCTTTGTCTGGGCATCGAGAGATTCATAACTCAAGAGTTGAGCCTTGCCACACAAGGTCGCAAAGCAGTGCTCGCCCTTTCCGCCGGAGCGGACTCCACCGCTCTCTTCTTCATCTGCCGTCTTCTAGCTCCCAGGCTGGGACTAGAGCTTCAAGCAGCCCACCTGAATCACGGGCTACGTCCAGAAGCCAAAGAAGAAGCCCAATTCCTGCAAGACCTCTGCTCTTGCTGCGCAATCCCGCTATACACCGGGAGCACCAGAGCGGATCTGTTCGCGGCAAGGACAGGGCGCGGGGTGGAAGAGGCGGGGAGGGTCCTGCGCTACCGCTTTCTCGCCGGAGTAAAGGAGAAAACCGAGGCGGACTATATCTTCACTGCCCACCACCAAAACGACCTGGCCGAGGATATGCTGCTGCGGCTCCTGCGGGGAAGCGGCTGGCCCGAGCTTTCCGGAATGAAGGCGCACGAGTCGAACAAATCGGTTGTGCGCCCGTTGCTAGCCACTTCCAAGGAAAGCCTCCTGGATCTTTTGCATTCCACAGGAGAACAATGGCACGAAGACCCCTCCAACCAGGACACTCGCTTTCTGCGCAATCGGGTGCGGCACTGGATCCTCCCTGTTTTGCAGCGGGAGAATCCCAATTTTCTGGATCAGGTGCTGAATCTTTGGAAACTTGGCTCTGCGGATCGAGCAGCCCTGGAAAAGCACCTGAAGGAACTGCGCACCCGGGAAAAGTTCCTGCCGGAAGGGACTTTGCTGCCCGAAAAGGAACTCCGCTGCCTCTCCCGCTCGCTTCGGCTCCGATGGATCAAGGACGCCCTGTTACGCGTGGGTCCAGGCCAGGCCCTGGCGGACAATCTGTTTCGACTGGAGCGGAGCTGGCGGGAAAAAAGGCGCAATGCCCTTTTTCAATTTCCCGGGGGAAAAAAGGCGAAAATTACTAGGAAGGGCATTCTGCTGTCTTAGGCGGCAGCCGGGATCAAAACCCCCTGAACAGGATGAGCGCGGCACACGTTGCCCCGATTCCCACCAGCCTTGGCACCGTGAGCCGATCGCGGTATATGGCCACGGAAAGGATTACCGGCACCACGAAATGCATGCCGTTTATAGTGGCCACAATAGACAGAGGCCCCAAAGAGAGGGCCCATAGATAGAAATAGAATCCGGCCAGATTGAGCGCCCCAATACCCGCTCCCAGCCATATGGCAGCCTGGCCTTTGCCGCCCTCCTCCCTTCCCTCGGGGGAAATATGCATCCACAGCCAGGAAAAGAGGGTGGAGAAGGCATAGGAGATGGCGATAAAGGCTAGCAGGTTACCCAGATCCGCGGCGAGCTTGCTGCTCACTGTAGCCACCGCTCCGGATACTGTGGCCAGGCCCAGGGCCATCCAACCTTTGCGGTTCCGGCTATAGGTGCTGTCCGGATCGGGGTCATCCATTCCGGAAAACAAAAAGAAGGCGAGCACGGACAAGGCCACTCCCAACCATTGCAGGACATCAAGGCTCTCGGACAGAACAAGCAGGGAAAAGAGAAGGACCAGGACAATATTCAGCCGTATCACCGGGAAGACTATCGAGCCCGAGAGATAGCGCAGGGCGCTGATATGGGCCACAGTAGCGCTGACGAAGCCAAGACTGTTGATCAGGGAGAAGACAAGCAACAGGCCCGGGCTTGCCAGTGGCGTGGGCCATAGGATATATAGGAACCCGCTGAGAAGGGCCACGGTAAGCATGAAGGAAAACGTGGTCCGCGAAGCGCTGTAGCCGCGAGAGGCGGCCACCTTGTACAGGAAGCGCTGCAGACCGATCAAGAAAAAGCCCAGAAGCGCGAAAACGTACCAGTCCAGCATTTAAAACTTCACTATCCGGTTATATCTGGTAAAACGTAATCCTTCACGGGGTATTTTGAACTCCACTTACCGAAGGTTCTGGATTTTCTAACGCTAGGCAAGCGGACTTTCCGGATGCACAACAGCTGGATGCTTATAGCACGAGCCCTACAGTTATGAAAACAGCCATATTCGGACCACCCGGAAGCGGCAAGACGGAGCTCTTCCTGGCCCTGGCTCCTTCAGCGGACACTCGGGACGGCAGGGCCATGGTCAAGGTACCTGAACCCAGGCTGGATCCTTTGCAGGAGATGTTTCAGCCCCAAAAGAAGACCCCCCCGGAACGAGAGTACGTGGACAGTGCCGGAGGTAGCGGCAAAGAACGTGGAGTGGGACGCAGAGTGCTTTCCGAGGCCCGGCCCTGCGACTGTTTGTTGGCCGTTCTGGACGGCTTCTCCGGCTTCTTCGACCCGGAAAAGCAGTGGCAGGAGGTGGAGACTGAATTGATCATCTCCGACCTGGAGGTGGCGGAAAAGCGCTTGGAACGCATCCAGGCGGACAAGAAGAAGGCCAAGGACCTGGCTGACCCGGAAGAGGAAGAGCTCCTGAACCTGGCCCGCCAACAGCTGGAGCAGGAGAGACCTCTTCGCGAGGAAGCCGAGCTTGCCAGCGCCCGTAAGCTGCGAGGATATCGTTTCCTCTCAGCCAAACCGATCCTTTATGTATGGAACGTGGCCGAATCCGCTCTCGACTCTTTTTCAACCCCTTCAGAGGGGCGCTCACAAGTGCACCTAGCCCTTTCCGCCAAGCTGGAACGCGAGCTGGCCGAGATCGATGATCCCCAGGAGCGAGAGGCTTTCTTCCAAGATCTGGGTCTAATGGACTCGGCGCGGGAAAGAGTTATCTCCGCCACATTCCGTTTGCTCGGCCTGATCACCTTTCTCACCGTGGAAAGGAAAGAAGCCAGGGCCTGGACCCTGTCCCAAGGCTCCACCGCGTACGAGGCTGCTGGAGTGGTGCATTCCGACATCCAGCGTGGCTTCATTCGGGCCGAAGTGCTCAACTGGCAGGATTTCCAGAGACTGGGAGGGTTCAAGCAGGCCAAGGAACAGGGGGTGCTTCGCCTGGAAGGCAAGGACTACCTGGTTCAGGACGGTGACATCATCCAGTTCCGTTTCAACATCTGACTGCGGCACGTCCGTAATGGGGTTTATTTCTCCGGGAAGAGGCGGGGTCCATAAGGAGAATCCTCCAGGCGGAATCCCTGCTCCCGGATCCGCTCACGCAGCTCGTCCGCTCGGGGAAAATCCCTCTCCCTCTTGGCCCTTGCGCGCTCCTGCACCAGATCCGCAATGTCGCCCGAGATCTGCGAGGTCTTTAGCGGCATCCGGCTCCAATCCACCACGCGCAGGACCGAATCCATCTCTTTGAGTCGCTTGAGGACCCAACCCGCTTCTGCGGCATTGAGCTCCCTGCGACTGTAGCGGGAGTTGATGCGCTTGCAGAGGTCGAAGAGAACGGGCCAGAAACGATACAGGCTAAGATCGTCCTCGATGGCGTCGGCAAAGTTGCTGCGCACCTCAAAGACCGCCTGCTCCACTTCCCTGCTTACTTCCCCGCCTTCATCTTCCTCCTGCAACTGGTGCATATTGGCGGCCAGATTCTGCACGCGGCGCCAATTGTGCCTCCACATATCCAGGTTCTCCCTACTGAGAACCAAGGGCTTGCGATAGGCATTGGACAAGAGCCACATGCGCAGTATCAGTTGATGATTCTCGGCCAGCAGGCCCTCCAGGTTCGGAACCAAGTCTTCCTCCGGCACTTCCACCCCCTGGACCACGGACCAGACCTGCGGTTTTCCCAATTCGGCCTGGGACCATATGGCCCTCAGATTCTCCAGGTGAGGGAACTGGTGAGAGCCTCCCGCCTGAATCATGTGCAGGGAATCAATCGCCTCCCCGGGCGCAGCTGCCATCTGCAGGTACCAGCTAGGCCGGACGTTGCCCCATTTGGTCTTCAAAAACTCCCCGAGCTTTAAGTCCTGAAGGCTGGCCCTCTTGAGCAGGGTGAAATCCTGAGGGTTCTCCTTGGCGTAGTCCTCCAGATCCACTGTCTTGCCCAGGCTGAGCTGGCTGAGGTCAGTATGGGCCAGGCCGCCGTATTCCGGATCGCGAGACACGTCGAAGTACACTGAGCGAAGCTTTTCGTATCCCCTGCCCTTGTCCAACAAGCGTTGGCAGAGGGAAATCATGAATTCCTGCTTGTGCGAGGCCGGACACAGGACAATATCCTTTATTTGTAGGGACTCGGCCAGGACGCGAACGCGCTCCTCATACTTCCGGGAATGCACTTGCAGGCTTTGACCCTGTTGCCTGGCTTGATGCAGGGCCTGATCATCCTGGTCCGCTAGCCCCACATACACGGAACAATCCAGGTCCCGGGTACAGAGATAGCGCTGCAGAACATCCAAAAAGACCATCCTGCGCCAAGTCTCCAGGTCTCCTATCTCCTCCGAGGAGGGACCGGGAGTGAACACTCCCGAAGGTCCGGATTGCAAGTCCAGATAGGTTTTTTCCTGCCTGGCCAGATTATAAATCCGCATGCCCTGCTTAAGAGGAGAGGCAAAAAGGGGGGTGCTCAAATACCGCTCTCCGGTGTCCGGCAAAATAACCACTATCATCCCCTGCTCAAGTTCCGAGGCAAGATGAAGGGCTCCTCCCAAAGCGGCTCCAGAGCTCATGCCGGCCAGTATGCCCTCTTTCCTCGCCAGCTGCCGACACAGCTCATAGGCATGCTCGTCCTCGACGTGAATTATCCGGTCCAGGACTTTCTTGTCGTATATTCCCGGCGGATAGGAAGCCTGCATGTTTTTGAGACCCTGGATGGCATGTCCGGCATAGGGCTCCACAGCCACGGTTTTCACCCCGGCGGAATATTCTCGCATTCTGCTGGAGATGCCCATTACGGAGCCCGAAGTCCCCATGGAGCCCACCACGTGAGTTACTTGCCCCCCGGTTTGCTCCCATATCTCCAGGGCTGTATGCTCGTAATGGGCTTTCACGTTTGCCGGATTGTTGAATTGATCCACTAGGAGATACCGCTCCGGCTCCTCCCTGGCCAGACGATAGGCTTCCTCGATGGCCCCGTCCGTGCTCAAGTGCCCCGGTGTTAGAAACAACTCCGCTCCATAGGCCTTCAGGATCCGCCGCCGCTCCTCGGATACCGACTCCGGCATGATCAGGAGCAGACGGTAGCCCTTCACCGCGCAGACCATGGCCAAGCCTATCCCGGTGTTGCCGGAGGTGGGCTCGATGATGGTCTTTTCCGGAGTGATTTCTCCCCGCGACTCGGCATCCTCGATCATGGACAGTGCCACCCTGTCCTTGACCGAGCCTCCCGGGTTAAAGCTCTCCAGCTTGGCGTAAATGGGCACACGTGGATTGGTATTTAGCCGAGAAATGCGCACCAGGGGGGTATTGCCCACCAGGTCCAGTATACTCTCCGCCATCTTATTACACCTTTTTAGCGCGAATGGAATGCATCCACTGTCCGTAGGGAAAAGAAAGCCTCCACCCAGGATTTCCCTGTTAGACATAACCGGGATCTATCCCGGCCCT